>JAHDBB010000170.1 GCA_020630635.1 Chitinophagales bacterium | reverse complement strand
TATCCGTTCTTATGAACGCAGCCAAGCTTCTGCCGCAAGTCTTTTCGACTTGTGGCGTAAAGCCTCTTGCGTTCATACCACTACTATCGGGGCTAGTTTGTTGAGGACAGAACCTATAGTAACTGAACCGCTTTAGAATTTAGGATTTTGAGATTAGAATTTAATCCATTCGGGGCTAGTTCGTTGCGGTCAGGACTACTTAGCACCAGAAAGATTTTCCCACACAAACGATAAAAAGTTACTATAAACATGCAAAAACTTCACTTTGAAAAAAGCCGTCCTATTGTCATTCTTCCTTATCAAGAAAGATGGGTCGAGGAATTTCAAACCATTGGAAAAAACCTTAGAGATATATTGGGAAATACCGCCCTTCGCATCGACCATATTGGCTCTACTTCTGTTCCCAACTTGGGCGCAAAAGACATCATTGATATTCAGATTACCGTCAATGATTTAAATACAAATGACTTCAAAAAGAGATTACAAGAGGCTGATTATCAATTTAGAGAAGACATTTTTAGTGATAATTTAGTGGGTTTATCCGAAGATGATGAAAACTTAAAAAAATGTTTTTGTCGAGAACGAAAAGGCGATAGACGCACACACATTCACATCCGACAAATGGGGCTTTTAAATCAACGCTACCCTCTCCTATTTCGAGATTATTTGCGAGCATCCGATACTACACGTATAGGATATGAATCCCTCAAAAAACGATTGGCTCAATTGTTTCCTGAAAGTATAGACGGCTATCTGTTCATCAAAGATCCTGTAATGGACCTCATCTTTGAAGCCGCCCAACATTGGGCCAAAACTACTGACTGGAAAATGGATAATTCGTACATATAAACGCTAAAAAATAAAAAATGCTCTCAACTACTGAAATCCAATATCTATCCACATTGATTAGCCAAAAAATTGGAACGACTATTACCTTTCAAGAACAAAGTAGTATAGGAGGTGGATGTATCAATCAAGCTGTCTGTTTTAAAACGGCTCAAGGACGCTTTTTCATCAAACAAAACAGCCATAAACGCTATCCTAAAATGTTTGAGAAAGAAGCCTTAGGACTCAACTTATTGCGAGAAAGTCAAGCCATCAAAATTCCTGAATGCATCGTTCAAACGACTTTTGAAGAGAAAGATTTTTTAGTTTTAGAGTTTATTCATGAAGGAAAAAAGGCGGATAACTTTTGGCAATATTTTGCAGAGGCTTTGTCTAAACTACATCGTACCTCTAACGAAAACTTTGGCTTAGACCATGACAATTATATCGGTTCTTTGGAGCAAATCAATACTTGGAAAAGCGACTGGACAAACTTTTTTATTGAACAACGTTTACAGATTCAAGTAAAGCATGCATTTGATAAAGGATTGATGGGCAAAAAGCATTTACGACAATTAGATGGCTTATACAATGAACTATCCAATGGCTTTTTCCCTAAAGAAGTTCCAGCACTTTTGCATGGCGACTTATGGAATGGCAATTTTATGGTACAGTCCAATGGGCAAGTTGCATTAATTGACCCTGCCGTTTATTATGGACACCGAGAAATAGAACTTGCATTTACACAACTTTTTGGTGGGTTTGATGCCCTCTTTTATGAAGCCTATCAAGCGTATTTTCCTTTAGCTAAAAACTTTGAGCAACGAGTTCCCATTTATAATTTATATCCTTTATTGGTGCATGTCAATTTATTTGGAAGCAGTTATTTGAGTGGGATAGATGTGGTTTTGAAGAAGTTCTAAAACGCCACTCCCAACTGAACACCCAATCTCGGATAAACTCCTGTATAACCTTGTTCCCAAGGACGATTGCCATACAAAGACTCATCCCCATCTATACTCGAAGATCGTACACCCGCCCCCACTTGGATTTCCAAAATGGCTTGTCGAAGGAAGAAGAGTTTTGCCCCACCAACCACACCACCTGAGTAGCTATTAATTTCATCAATGGCTGTAAAGTCATCTCCCAATTCATCCACACCAGACCGTTCTACTCGTAAAGTTGAAATTTGAGCAAAAGGTCCTGCATAAAGATCAATTGAATAATCAATGGGGTCAAAGTAAAAGCGATATTGCAATTCTCCTAAAAATCCATTTTGTTGTTTGGCTTCATTGGCACTTAAGGTAAAACCCAATGATCCTACCAAACCCCGTCGATGTCCAGAATTATGGGTGATGCGTTCATAGCTTCCTTGAAAAGTTTGATAAGTAAAAGGAATCAAGTGAACATAAATACTGTTTTTAAAATCATGTCCTACATGTCCACTCACATGATATTGATAATGGTTGTGATTATGTTCATGACGTTGATGTCTACCTCGCTTACGATTTTGTCGATCCTGATAACGCTGTTCTCGCTCTCTTTCTCGTTCCTCATATTGACGTTGACGCTCTTGTTCTTTATAATACTCCTCGTCTTCTTGTTGTCTGCGTCTTTCCTCTTTTGCCCTCTGTTCATCCTCTTTAGCTCGACGATTTTGTTCTTCCTGATACCGTTTTTCCTCATCCCGATACCGCTTTTCCTCTTCCCTATCTCGTCGATTTTGTTCCTCCCGATAGCGTCGATTATCCCGTCTTTCATTACGCCTATCCTGTTGACGATAACGGTCATTGTAGCGATCATCAGCATACTCCCCTCCCTCCTGTTGCCTCAAATCATCTTCAAAAGGATGTTCATATTCTCTATTAGGGTCATTATTATTGGTTTGAGCATGGAGTGATCCTGTCATCAATAATAAAAAACCGCACAATAATATATAATGCAACTTCATAGAATGGCTTTGGTAAGGTTAAAGATAATTTATTAGTGACAAGTGACTCTATTTTGGGTGACAGGTGATTTTCGGTTCTTTCCTTGAGTTTAAAGACATACAAAAATCCTATTAATCTCGAAATGAATCTTGTTAATCCTATTCCTTTTTTTATTGGGAGAGAAAGCTTGGTCTTTCATCGCAATGGATCTCCCCGCTATCCGTTCTTATTCGTGTGGCTAGGTTTTACGAAGCCAACGCTTCGACACGAATACCACTACTATCGGGTCTAGTTGGTTGAGGAATAAACCTATAGGACCAGCTTGGCAAATTCTAATATCAAAATTTAAAATTCTAAAAAGTCGCCAGTCACTTATCACCAGCCAACAATCACTAAAAAATAAAAACAGATTTTATAGGTATTCCTAATCAAAAATACAACATATTTGCATCAAAAACCAATGTTTTCAAAAATGAAACGATTTTATATATATACGTTACTTTTATTTCTATTGGCTTGTAATAGTACCGATTCTAGTAAATCGAAAGCAGATTATGAGGCTTTTTGTCAATTATTAGAACAAGCTGTCAATGATAGAAACGATGAGTTTGTAGACTTGGTGTATGATTTTGACAATTTGGTCAGTGAAGTGACCAAAGGGATTGACGCTCCTGAATATTATGAAAATGGTTTTAAAGAAGGTTTTCAGAAGACTTATACGCCTGGCGTTATTTTACTCTCCTCTTTGGGAGAAGAAGGATACTATAAGTTTTTGCGAATGAAGTCGGTTGATCCTCCGATTGGTTTATTCAGAATCGTTTCGGAAATGGGTGTCAACTATCATGAAATCTATATGAATACCAATGAGGAAGGAGAAATCGTGATCGAAGACTTTTATTCTTACTTGGAAGCAGAGTTATTTAGTCAGGGAATTAGACGATTGTATATTATCAATCTTGCCAATGAAGTGGAAGACTTTGAGCATCCCATTGCAGAAGCCTTGCCTGTTATTAGTGAAGTGGCTTTGTTGGCGGATGGCGGACAGCAAGAAAAGGCTTTCGGAAAAATCATGTCTTTACCTAAATCGGTCTTAGAACAAAAAATCGTTTTGTTGATTATGTTAACACTGGGCAATGACTTGGGCAAAGATTCTTTACAAATGGCTGCCCATAAATTTAGAGAAGTGTATCCCGATGATCCTTTGTTGAATTTGAAGATGATGGAGTTTAGTTTTTTAGCCAGTGATACGACTGAAATTTTAAATTATATTGGAAAGGTGCAAAAGCAAATTGGATACGATCCTTATTTGGAAATGCTAAAAGCAACGGTCATTAAGGATCAACAGCCTGAAGAAGCCAAGCGTTTATTGTATAAGGCGTTGGAAAAGGAACCTGAAAATGATGAACTGTATTGGGTGCTTTTTGATTTGTTGATACGAGAAAAAGAGTATGAAAAAACGGTCGAGTGGTTTGGTAAGATGAAAGAACAATTTGATGAAAATCCTGCTGATTATTTAGTTTATGATGGCTATCAAGATTTTTATGATTCGACACCTTATCTCAATTGGATTAAAGAAAATCCATTGCATGAAAATCCGAATTTAGAAATTGATAGTTTGTTGAGAATGTTTGAAAAATTGAAACTGGAGGAACAGGAACAGGATCATCACCACCACCATCATCATGGACACTCGCATTAATGTTTTAATCATCCCACACGTTTTTAACTTTTTAATTTTTGATTGAAGAATGTCATCTAATAGATAGTTTAAAAAATGCTCAATTCATTCAGACGGAGAGACGTTAAGACCTCAACGAGCTAGCCCCGATAGTAGTGGTATCGCTGTATTGTGCTGGCTACCTAAAACGTTGGCAACAGCGATAAGAACGGATAGCGGGACTTGACATTACGACGAAGTATCTCACCGTTCGCTCCTAAAAAAAGAAATTAAGGAATGGGAAATTTTAACAATAGGTCTCTACTAACTCTATAAGCATTTCTTCCGTCATCGGTTTTTGGTGATATTCATTGATGATACTAGAAGCTACCGCATTGGCAACATCTTTGGGGTGATCGGAAGTGGTGAGCATAATAATAGGCACGTTTTTGTCCTTGAGTGCTTGAAATAAATCCTGATATTTTTCAATCAATTCAAAACCATTGTATTTAGGCATTCGTAGATCAACAAACAAAATACTCGGTTGTATATCTTCTTTATCAAGGAATAAACGCAATTGTTCGGGAACATCGTCTACATTCTGTAATACAATGATATTATCTGTTATTTCAAGATTTTTAATCATGTATTGATGATAGTAGTTGATGGCTTTTTCATCATCAATCAGTATAACATTTTTAAATTTGTTGTGTGCTTTCATTTATGTTAATCCAAATTGCAAAAGGGAGGCATCAATTTATAAGACTGGGTTATGACGGTGAAAAAGAACATGGTAACACAATTTCACTATTTTTTCATTAAATTAAAAATTTTCATCCAATTTCTTTTTGATTGTAAAGAAAAAAGTACTTCCCTTGCCTGGTTCACTATCTAACCAGATTCTACCTTGATGCTGTTCGACCAGTTTTTTGCATAGAGCCAACCCAATCCCTGTCCCTTCATATTCGTCTCTTGGATGCAAACGTCTGAAGATCAAAAATATCTTCTTTTGAAATTCTTTGGCAATCCCAATACCATTGTCTCTAATCGAAAATTGCCAGTAAGCATCTAACTCTTTACAAGCAATAGCTACTTTGGGTTGAGTATCATTTTGGGTAAACTTGATGCCATTGGTAATGAGATTTTGCAACAGTTGTTTAAGCTTAATTTTATCCGCACTAATGATTTTGGGTATGTCTTGTACTTCAATGATTGCTTGTGTTTCTTTGATAACTTTTCCTAATTCAGATTGGATCGTTTTAAGCAATAGGTGCAATTGAATTTCTTCTGGTTTTTGTTTTTCAGCATCTACAATAGAGTAGGCCAAAAGGTCTTTGATCAATGCTTGCATATTGGAAATGCTACTATTGATAAACTCAAAGAAAGAAGCTTCTTCTTCTGAAAGTTTTCCGCTTAGACTCTGCTCTAATAAGTTGGTAAAACCGATCATGGTTTGTAAGGGAGAACGCAAATCGTGAGAGGCCATGTAAGCAAAATTTTCGAGTTGCATATTGCTTTCGATGTATCGTTTCAGCTCTTGATTTTTATTGCTTAAATCTTTCAACTGACTTTTTATAATTGCCTCTTTTTCTTTTTGATCCGTAATATCCTTAAATATTGAAATCACTCCTGTTTTATCTTCGGATATTTTCACAAAAAATACAGTATAGTATAAGTGTTTTAATTTGCCTGTTGATGTACGGGTGAGCCATTCGTATTCGACCTTTTGATTTTGGGCAATCCTTTTGGCTAGCTTATTATAATATAGGATAGTCTTCTCGCCATTTGCTTGAAATTCGGGAGCATAATGTATCAAAAAGTTTTCTCTTTTTTTATAAATATCAAAGTATTGTTCCAAAGAAACTTCATAAATATCCAATCCTTTTTGATTGATATGATGAAACATATAATTTTTCGTTTTTTCATTCCTTACCGTATAGTTGATACCTTCATAGGCATTTTCAAAAATACTGCGAAATAAAATCTCACTTTCATTCAAAAGTTCTTGTGCATATTGTTCATCTTTGTTTTTTTCTATAACTAAGTCTTCTATTTGCTGTTGGTAGTCTATCACTTGTGTAATATCTTTCATCATCACAACCAACAACTTTCCCATGATACCATGCTGAATAATGCTTCGTTGGGTTTCAAACAATACCTCTACTCCATCGGTTCGAGTTAGTATTTCTTTGTGAGTAGTCGGCTCTCCGATCTGAAAGACAAGATCGTCTTGTTGCCAAACAACAGCTACTTCTTCCTCTCTAAAAAAGTCCTTGTCTGTTTTTTCCAATATATATCCTTGATCGAGTCCAATGAGTTCACAAAATGCCTCATTGACCCAAACCCATTGATGTTGTTTATTTTTGATACAGACTGGATGCAAAACAGCATTCAGCACATCTTTAAAAAAAATAGACAAGTCTGTGTTGGCAAGATCTTTCAATACCATAAATAAAGAGAAGGTTTAAAATGCTCAATCCAAATAAGTCACTAAAATGCAATAACTTTAAATAATGTAACAAAAACTGTGTCAAACTGACTTATTTGAGAGAAAACTCTACTCCTTATTCATTCAATTATAATAAATATGAACAAACATTATACTAAAACAATATTAACAAATAAACATTGTTATATTCATCTGATTTAAAAAAATTTACGCATAAAAATCATAAGAATAAATATCAAAAAACATAAAATAAAATTAAAATTAAAATTAAAAAAATAGGTTTGTTTGAAAAAAAAAACTTCTTGAAAGAAAAAACCTCGCTCTTTTTTTTACATTTCTGTATTCAGAAGTGCATAACGAATATGGTTTTCCCATTGACCATTAATTTTGAGGTAATCGGGTGAGAAACCTTCTTTCTTAAAGCCTAAACGCTCTATCAAACTAATAGAACGATGATTGAGTGGCATAATGTTGGCTTCAATGCGGTGAAGTTTAAAGTGTCTAAAAATATGAGCAATCGCTACTCGAAGGGCTTCTGTCATATAACCTTGCTGTTCGTGGTCTTTGTCCAGTTTATAGCCTAAGTGACAAGATAAGAAACAGCCCCAGACAATGTTATTGAAACTAATATCTCCTATGATCTTTTGATAAGCTGTGTCGCTTTTATCAAATAACCAAAGCTTAAAAAGTCGCCCTTCGTTGTATTCTCTGGATTGTTGTTTGAGTAAAATTTGTTGGTAGGAAAGTGTCAAAAAGTCATCTTTCATCAATGGCATCGCTTTTTGAAAATGCTGCCGATTCCTAGTATAATATCGCAAGACTTGTTCGGCAAAAGTATAGTCTAACACATTGAGTTGAAGCCGATGAGATTCTAATATTTTTTCTAGCAAGTTTTTCGATTTAGAAATGAGTGTAAAACCATTGAAAAATCAAACTTCATGGGTAATAATCGCCATCGTCAAACGACTGATACAAACCAACCTTTCCTTTTCATCGACAATTTTAATTTCCCAAACATGAGTCGTTCGTCCTAAATGTAATGGACGAGCTGTAGCAGTGACCATTCCTCCTTTTCTAACCGTCCGTACATGATTGGCATTGATATCAAGTCCTACACTTTTGTATTTTGGAAATTCTACACACAAAATGGAGGCATAACTTCCCAATGTTTCGGCTAATACGACAGAAGCTCCTCCATGTAAAATTCCATAGGATTGAATCGTTTTCTCATTGACAGGCATCGTTGCTTTGATATAGTCAGGTCCTACTTCCGTAATTTTAATACCGACATGCTCAATCATACTTCCTTTTCCAAAATCATTCATAGCCTCTATCGAAGGCTCTTGTTTCCAAATACTTTTTGTTTCTACTTCTTTCATTTATAACTATTTATCTAAATTAAGATTTTGTGAAGTCATCCAAGGCGGTTTACTTTCTGCATTCAACTCATTGATAGGAGATTGAGTTCTTTCATTCATAGCAGATTGCATAACTCCTTGTACGGGTGTTTCTTTTTTGGCTTCTTTTTTTTCTTCAATCCAAGTAAACAAATCCGCTTCTACATAGGCAATTTCAAACTTTTTGAGCAGGGTCAAGTACTCATGTTGAAAGCTAATTTTTTCATGAATTAAGGGTTGATTATTAATGTAATCTATAACCGTATCTAAATGAGAACGAGAGTAAGAGAATGCGCCAAATCCATCTTGCCAAGTAAAGTTTTCGGCTGTCACCCACTGGTTTTGATTAACATATCGGCTACTTGCCAACTGTACATCTCGTATCAAGTCAATCAACGCAATATTACTCTTGATTACCAACAATAAATGTACATGATCTTTTGCGCCATTGATTGCCAACACCTTTTGCCCTCGATTGGTGATAAACCCTCGAATATAATCGTACAATCCATTTTGCCATGTTCGCTGGATGAGGTTGGCTTCCCCTTCCACCGCTAGGATGACTTGAATGTATATTTGTGAATAAATAGATGCCACAATCTTTGTTTTTATTTTTAGGAGCGAATGTTCAGAGCTTCGTCGTACTGGAAAGTCCCGCTATCCGTTCTTATAAATGCGCCAGCGTTTTAGGTCGCCACCGCATTGCATTTATACCACTACTATCGGGGCTAGTTGGTTTGGGTCATGACTTCTTAGCACCAGTCCATTGTCTTGAACAGAATTTTTAAAAATTTAGAGAATGTGCAGAATTTTCCTGTTCAAATAATGATAAAAACTTTTGTAGTTAAAAAGTTTTTCTACTCCTTCAGCACTTCAAAAATCCTATCTGGATAATCGGAAATAATCCCTTCAACTCCCAAATCCAACATTGCTTTAATATCAGCCTTTTCATTGACCGTCCAAGGAATGACCTTTACTCCTTTCTTTTTCGCCTTCTTCATTAGTTTTTCATTCACTCGCTTAAAGTAAGGACTATAAATCGGCGGTGTATATCCTAATTCCTTGATATTTTTCTTAAAACTTTTCAGATTAAAAATAAGTAAGGCTGTTGTTAGATCTGGCTTTTTTTCGTGGACAATTTGCAAGGTTTCCTTATCAAAACATTGTAAAATCGTCCTTTTTTCTATCTTTTGTCCATAAATCACGTCTAATACTAAGTCTGCAAATTCTGTTCCATTTGGATGAAACTGACCATCAAATTTAGGTTTTCTTTTTATTTCGATATTGTAAAGGATCGGCTTCAGCTTTTTTTCTTTGACATATTGTTCAGCTTGTTCGATGACTTCTGAAAGCAAAGGCTTATGTACTTTCATCTTTCGTTGTTGCGGATAATCGGGATGTTTTTTGCTACCACAATCATATTTTTGTACTTCCTCATAGGTCAATTCATAAATATTGTGGGACTTTTCATCGGCTTCTTTGATTTCATTTCCATCGGGATCTGTACAAATGACATGCGACATAAATGGCTCATGAGAGACAACTACTTTTTTATCTTTCGTTATCACCACATCCAATTCCAAAGTCGTCACCCCTAAGTCTAAGGCATGCATAAATGCTGGAATCGTATTTTCGGGCATCAGTCCTCGACAACCTCGATGACCTTGAATATCTAAATCTTGTGCATTCATAAAAACGCTTGACAATAATAAAAAAAGAATAGGGAGGTTTTTCATTTTTTAAGACTTTGGTTAGCGATTTGATAACAATTGTTTATTCAATTCCAATAATATATCAAATCTATATGGTAAGTTTTTCGGGTTTTGGTTCAATTCTCCATTTAAATAATACAACTGTCTTTCTAAAATTAAATCCAATCGTTGTAAATCTTCTTTATCTACATTTCCTTCATCTATCCATTTAGCAAATGTCAGGGCGATCATCTTTTTGTCCAATTCTATCGTTCGTTTTTTCGTCAATTTTTGAACCTTCCCTTCCAGTAATTCAGCTAAATATGTTTGAACGGTTTTTTCATTGCGCCAAAGCAAATATTTAAAACACTCTATCAATTCCTGATGAGGATCAACACATTGATATTCTCGATAATCAAATAAGGTCTTTTGTTCAGTCTTATTTTCAAAAAGTAATTTCATAGCATTCATATACGCTTCTTCCTGTCTAAGAACTTCTAATGCCTGTAGATGAATTTTATCAACTTCAAAACCCTTTGCTAAGTCAATCGGATGTATAGAATGAGTCATCCAAAAATAAGAGTCTTCTTTCAACTCTTCAATATCAAAACCCAAATAGTCATGTTCTTTAGGAAGCATTTTAGATTTAAAGTAGTTATCTGTTTCTTGTATAGCATCTTCTAGAATTTTGGCACTAGTTTTTGAAAGATTTTCTAAGTAAAATTGTAAACCTTGTCTTGTTAATTGATAAGCTAGACAATAAACACCTAACTTCATTTTAGATAGATCTTGATGGATCAATTCATTCCAATATTGAATATTTTCATTTAAGTCTTTTTCTTCTTCGGCTGGATCAAAGTCTTCACCCAAATAATCGTCTCTTTGTCTTAAAAGCTCAATATCTCGTTTGGTAAATTTCATGAATTATTTTTAAACTGGCACTAAGGAGTCCTAACCTCAACGATCTAGCCCCGATAGGAGCGGTATAAATGCAATGCGTTGGCTGCCTAAAACTTGGCG
>JAHDBB010000169.1 GCA_020630635.1 Chitinophagales bacterium | reverse complement strand
TTAGATCCCAATAACTCCTCTTCTTCGCTCATAAAAATACTTCTTTGGAAAATAATCAAATATAAAATCCCTAAAGTAATGGCGGAGTCTGCTATATTGAAAATAGGTCTAAAAAACTCGAAATAGTCACCTCCAATAAAAGGCATCCATTCAGGCCAACGACCTTTGAGAATGGTAAAATGCAGCATATCCACAACATAGCCATGCATCAACTCTGAATACCCACCATCGGCAGGAAACATCTCAGCGATACCATAAGTACTACTAAAAGTGCTTTTGGAAAATAAGACTCCATAAAAAACACTATCAATAATATTGCCCATCGCTCCTGCTAAGATCAAAGAAATACCAAAAATCAGTTTAAAAGAGGCTTTTTTACCAATCAACTGCCGCAAAATAAACGTAATAACCACTACCGCAATAATCCGAAAAACGGTCAAAAACAATTTACCATAGGCTCCTCCAAACTCAATACCAAATGCCATACCTGGATTTTCAATAAAATGTATCTTAAAAAAATCACCCAAAACGGGGATTTCTTGTCCCAAATACATATTCGTTTTTACCCAAATCTTAGATATTTGGTCAATTAGGAGTGTACCGAGTACAACAGAAACCGCTAATAGTCCTCTCAAAATATATCTCTATTAAACAAATTTATAGAATTACTTCTCATTCCGCTTTGCCTTCTTCGCTTCAATGCTCAAAGTGGTATGCGGAACTACTCTTAGACGCTCTTTACTAATCAACTTACCCGTTTCACGACACAGCCCATACGTTTTATTTTCAATGCGAATCAAGGCATTTTCTAAATGTTGAATGTGCTTGGCAAAACGAGAAGCCATTTTATTCAAGTTCTCTTTTTCAAGTGTTCCCGAACCGTCATCTAAACCTGATGATCGTGATTCGACCATTTCTTCGCTATATTTGACGATTTGTTTTTGATAATATTGTAACTCCCCTTTGGCAGAATCTAATTTTTTCAAAATTATTGCTTTGAACTCCTGCAATTCTGCTTCTGAGTAACTAGTTTTGTTATTTTCTTCCATATTTGACATTGCGAGCTTATTAAATTAAAAAATAAGGCGGAGAATATAATGTTCTTTTATTTGAGTAGTTTTTTTAGGAGAGAACGGTTATTACTCTTTCATCGTACTGGGTCTCCCTGCTATCCGTTCTCATTGCTGTTGCCTTGTTTTAGGTAGCCAACACTCAACACAGCAATACCACTACTATCAGGTCTAGTCGGGTTTGGAAAGTACCGATAGTTCCAGTAAGGTTTCATCCTAAAAAGTAAGAACTGGTAAACAATGTACTTTCATTGGACAACTTTCATGTAGAAAACACATAGAAGTTGTCATTTTTTGACCTGCAAAGATAGTATCCTCGCCTAATAGCCCCGATAGTAGTGGTATTCGTGTAGAAGCGTTGGCTGCCCAAAACTTGGCGACACGAATAAGAACGGATAGCGGGACTTGCCATTGCGACGAAGTAGTCAACCTTTCGCTCCTAAAAAATGATTTTACTGTATTCTTTAGGATAAAGTGCTTGAAAAGGACCCAAAAGCTACCAGTCACTATCAACCCGTCTCTACTTTCAAAGACTATGGACTAAAAACTCCATTTTTCTCAAAATATTGCCTCTATATACTTTGGTATATTGAGACGACCAAACACCTATTAGTGTCACTAAAACACTTATCATTTTTTAAAATAAAAAATTTTCAGATACAACTTAAGCAATCACCTCAATTTTTATTTTTAGCATTATGTCGTTGATATCCAACTCAATACCATCGTTTAAAGTGTCTACTACCTCCCATTTCATCGTCAAGGTCTCATTGCAGATATAATCCTTGAAAGTATCTATCGCTTTCATCAATTCTTGCTGACGCTCTACAGTTACTTTGATTCTATCCGTCACATTGAAATCGTTGTCCTTGCGAAGTCGTTGTAATTTATTAACGATTTCACGAGCATATCCTTCATTTTTCAACTCTTCTGTTATATTGGTATCCAATGCTACGGTCAAACCATTGGCACTATTGACCAACCAGCCAGGTATATCTTCTGATGTGATATTAACCTCTTTCAGTAGGATTTCGACAGATTCTCCATCAATATCTAAGGTACAGCTTCCTTTCTGTTCTATCGCTAAGATGTCCTCTTGGGTAAAAGCCTTGAAAGCCTCTTGGACCTGCTTCATCTTTGGCCCCATTTTGCGCCCCAATTCTTTAAAGTTCGGCTTTATTTGCTTCGTAACGATCCCACTCGTATCCGTAACATATTCCACCGCCTTGATGTTGGTTTCGGTTAATATTAGGTTTTCAACCGCCTGTATTTTTTCTTGTAATCCTTCATTGATAACTGGTATGAGAATACGGCTCAAGGGTTGACGCACCTTTATATTAACTTTTTTACGCAAAGATAAGACCATAGATGAAAAATCTTGTGCATATTTCATACGTTCTTCTAAGTCCTTATCTATCAATCTCTTATCGGCTACAGGAAAATCAGAAGTATGTACAGATATGTCTTCTTTTTCACTATCATTGCATAGATTTCTATACAATAGGTCCGAATAAAATGGAGAGACAGGAGCCATCAATTGAGCTACAGTCTTCAAACAAGTATATAAAGTTTGATAGGCAGCCGCTTTATCTTGGGTGTCGGCTTCTTGGGCAGGAGTCCAAAACCGTTTTCTACACAAACGTACATACCAGTTGCTCAAATGATCTTCAACAAAAGCTTGAACCAAACGAGTCGCCCTTGTTGGCTCATAATCGGCTATTAGTGCATCTACTTCTTCTACCAATGAATGGAGGCGAGAGATAATCCAACGGTCTATTTCTGGTCGTTCTGCTACCGCCACCTTATCACGCTCATCAAAGCTAAAGCCGTCTATATTGGCATAAAGCGCAAAGAAAGAATAGGTATTGTGCAGTGTTCCAAAGAACTTACGTTGTGTCTCCACCAATCCATCAATATCAAATTTGAGGTTGTCCCAAGGCGGTGAGTTGGAAATCATATACCAACGAGTCGAGTCCGCCCCATAATCAGCAATGGTTTTGAATGGATCAACCGTATTGCCATATCTTTTAGACATTTTGCGTCCATCTTTTGCCAATAACAAGCCATTAGACACCACATTCTTAAAGGCAACAGAATCAAACAACATGGAACCGATGGCATGCAAAGTGTAAAACCAACCTCTGGTTTGATCTACACCCTCGGCTATAAAGTCCGCAGGAAAGTTGTTTTCAAAGATTTCTTTATTTTCAAAAGGATAATGCCATTGTGCGTACGGCATCGCTCCCGAATCAAACCAAACATCTATTAAGTCGGGTTCACGAGTCATTTTTTGCCCACTATCCGATACTAAAAAGATTTTATCTACATAAGGTTTGTGTAAATCAAGGTCTTCGCCCAATGGTGCGTCCATAAAACCAGCCTCCACCGCTTTTTCCACCTCTGCCTTCAATTCTGCTATAGAACCGATACATTTTTCTTCTGAACCATCAGCCGTTCGCCAGATAGGAAGTGGGGTTCCCCAAAAACGAGAACGGGACAAGTTCCAATCCTGCAAATTCTCTAGCCAATTGCCAAAACGCCCTTCCCCTGTGGATTTGGGCTTCCAATTGATGGTTTTATTGAGTTCTGCCATTCGTTCTTTGGCAGCAGATGCTTTTATAAACCAAGAATCTAAGGGATAATACAAAATGGGTTTGTCTGTACGCCAACAATGTGGGTAATTATGGGCATATTTTTCGACTTTAAAGGCTTTATTGTCTTCCTTCAACTTGATAGAGATGTCTATATCAACCGAACGATAGTTTTCTTCCTCTTTGTAGTTCTTTACATATCGCCCTGCAAAATCTCCTGCCTCCTCCACAAATTTTCCTTGTTTATCCACCAACGTCAAAGAACCTAAGCCATTTTGTTTAGCCGTTCTCATATCGTCTGCCCCGAAACTTGGTGCGAGGTGAACGATACCTGTTCCTTCTTCGGTTGTTACGAAGTCTCCTATCACCACTCTAAAGGCATCGCCATTGGTTGGTTGTACATACGGCAAAAGTTGTTCATACTCCCATCCTTCAAACTCGCTTCCTTTATGTTCAGAAATGACTTGGTAAGGGATATTTTTTTGTCCTTTTTCATAAGCATCCAAAGACAATTCCGCATTTTCTGGCTTAAAGTATTTGCTCATCAAATCTTTGGCTAAGATCACCGTAACCGGTAAATATGTGTAAGGATTATAGGTTTTGACCTTATTGTAAACGACCTTTTTTCCTACGGCAAGGGCTGTATTAGAGGGCAAGGTCCAAGGCGTGGTGGTCCAAGCCAAAAAGTACTCATCGTCTTTGCCTTTTATCTTAAATTGAGCTGTTGCAGAAGTATCTTTTACTTCTTGATAGGTTCCAGGTTGATTTAGTTCATGGGTACTCAATCCTGTTCCTGCTGCTGGTGAGTAAGGTTGGATGGTATAGCCTTTATAAAGGTAATCTTTATCATAAAGCTGTTTGAGCAAATACCACAACGTTTCTATATAGTTATTTTCAAAGGTGACATACGGATCATCTAAGTCTAACCAATAGCCCATTTTAGTGGTGATGTCATCCCACAGATTTTTATATTGCATGACCTCCTTACGACAAGCCTGATTGTACTCTTCTACCGATATTTTCTTACCGATGTCTTCTTTGGTGATCCCCAATTTCTTTTCTACTGCCAATTCAATCGGCAAACCATGCGTGTCCCATCCACCTTTACGCTTTACTTGAAAACCTTTCATGGTCTTATAGCGACAAAAGATGTCCTTGATGGTTCTTCCCATCACATGGTGAATTCCTGGTTTACCATTCGCAGATGGCGGACCTTCATAAAAGACAAAAGGCTTACTATCTTTGCGAATATCAATACTTTTTTGAAATATATCCTGTTCTTGCCAAAATGCAAGTATTTCTTTCTCAAAAGTGGGCAAATCCATCTTGCCCAGTTCTCGATATTTTTTTTCTACGGCTTCCATATTTTCAGTTTTGAAGTGCAAAAGTAAGAAAAGAAAATTATAATATATAAAGCATAACTTGTGTTATGTCCAAATCAATGTAACACCCAATTTAGCTTAATAGTTTCTTTACGATTGATTAATGGGGTTTGTTGGGTCTTTTTAGTAGATATATTTTAGCTTCTTTCTTTGAAAAATAGGTGGAGAATGAAACTTTTTGCACCTATTTTGATAAAGAATTTATAGAGAAGCGAGAGTTCAGTGCTTCGTCGTTATGGAAAGTCCTGCTATTCGTTCTTATTGCTGCCCTAGCCTTAATATGCCCAACTTCGCAGCAATACCACTGCTATCAGGGCTATTTTGGGATGGACATAACTGATAGAAACCGAACCGTTTTAGAATTTCATCAAAAAACTGTCTTTACTCTAAAAAAAGTAGTATATTGTTTTAATGGAGAAGGTTAAAAAGATAAAAAATAATGGCAATAGTACCACCTATAAAATCACAAGGGATAAAAACCAAATTAGTAGATTGGATTCAATCAAATGTAGAAAACACAAAATATGATAGATGGGTTGAACCTTTTATGGGTACAGGAGTAGTTGGTTTTAATATTCGTCCTCAAAAGGCTCTAATGTGTGATAGTAATCCTCACTTAATTAATTTCTATAATGGTATTAAAACCAAAGAAATAACAAGCAGTAAGGTAAAAGCCTTTTTAACTAATGAAGGAAAAAAACTGTTAGCTTCCAACGGTGAATACTACTATGATGTCAGAAAAAGATTTAATGCAAAACACAATCCTTTAGATTTTCTATTTTTAAGTCGTTCTTGTTTTAATGGCATGATGCGATTTAATAAAAAAGGAGGCTTTAATGTTCCATTTTGTAAAAAACCCAATAGATTCGCCCAAGCATTGGTCACCAAAATAAGCAATCAGGTCAAAAATGTTGCTCAAATCATAGAATTAGGAGATTTTACCTTCAAACACCAAGATTTTAAAGCAACTCTCAATGAAGTTACTAAAAAAGACTTAGTGTATGCAGATCCACCTTATATTGGTAGAAATGTCGATTACTTTGATTCTTGGTCAGAAGAAGAAGAAATCCTTTTAAATCAAGAACTTATCAATTCAAATGCCAACTATCTTCTATCCACTTGGTTAAGCAATAAATACAGAACAAATGACTACATTTTTTCTATCTGGCAAAATTCATTTATTACAACAACTACCCATTTTTATCATGTTGGTGGTAAAGAAAAAAATCGAAATGCTGTCAATGAGGCATTAATTTCTAATCTCACTTTACCTAACAGCATTACTGTAAAAGAAATGGAATCTAAAATTGAAAAGGGAGAAAGTCAATTAACTAACCAAAAAGAGGAAAAACAAAAGACAGAACAACTTACACTTAAACTTTAACCTCTCCCCTACTTATCTGGAAATATAAGCACATGCGAATCATAATCTCTATATTCTAAAAAAGGTGTTTGCAAAAATAAGGGCTTTTCGTCTGGATGAATCTTATACTTGTTAGAAGGCACACCTTCCCAATAACATTCTTTCAACATATCAAATCGAGTAATCCATGTATGAATCCCTTGTTCGCTAAATCCCCAAGAAAACTCATGTTTCTTTAGTAATTTTTGAATCAAGGAATCATCTTTGCCTTCTATAAAAATATTTTCCAATGGAATATTGGGTTGTCGCCACACAGGATAGCTTTTGGTTTTTTGATAAGTTTTTTGGCATAAGTCATATTCTGGTGAGTGTGGGTGTAAAATTAGATAGGCTTTCCATCCAAAGTTTTTGACCAATAAGTAGCCAATACTCCATCCAGCTATTTCTCGATCTTTCCAGATGGCTTTATGCTGTTTTTCTAAATCGGCTAACTGGATAGAATCTAAACCTGCTTTTAAGCCTTCATAAGCATATAAAGTACAATGTAAACTATCTGGACGCTTGTTTTGGGCTTTTAACTTCTCAACATATTCATCATATTGAGAAAAATTTTCTTGGAGAGGTGTTTTTTCGGCGATCTTTCGCCATTCTGTCCCGTAGTATTGGCTGTAATCTCCTTTGGCTAATTGATTGAAATATTCATTTTCAATGTCGGCTAATCGGTTGATGGCTTTGGGAGAATCGAAGTTTTTATAGTCATTTTTTAATTGACTGTATGGGGTAAAGACTTGGGGTTGGTAGGTGTGTCTAGGATAGGTTTCGTACCTCTCTAACTTTGAAGGTTGGGGCTTGGGTTGGGGAGTGGATTGACAGGCAAAGAAGAAGGGAAATAAGGATAGTAAAATATAGAGTATCCGAAACATTGGTGGGTTTTTGAAATTTTCAAATTGGGCAATAACGTTTAAAATAGGGTGCATCCCAGATTGCCGCATAATAGCCTTTTTTTGTGCTTTTTGAGCATTTTCAGAACCATTTTCTGTGTGTTTTGACTGTTCGTTTCCTTGTCTTCGCCAGACGGGCTTTCATTTTTCAGTCGATAAAAATGAAACAAAAATCTTGCTAAATTTAATGTTCCTTTCGCAAAGCCACCGCCACGCTACCGAAATTTAGCAGGCCAACGCTTCTTTTTCGGTTCTAATTTGACCTATACATGACTATTTTTTATATGCGACATTTTGAGATGCACGTTTAAAATACTGGCACTAAGCAGTACTTTCCTCAACCATCTAGACCTGATAGCAGTGGTATTGCTGTGAAGTCAGGCTAATTCAAATGGTAACTTTGAAGTCACCATTTGATTAAGCTAGGCTAGAACAGCAATAAGAACGAATAGCAGGGAGACCTGTTGCGACGAAGCGACTTTCGTTCTCTCCTAAAAACATAACCAATACTCCAAAGGAACAATAAACGATTAGTACTCTAACTTGGTCAAATACTTTGGCGGTACATGATCGGTGAGCCAAACGCCATTGGTTGATACATAAAAAAGGTGTCCGTCCTCTAGCATGGTTTTGGTATCTATCTGTAAAAGAATGGGCTTTCCACGCCTGGAACCGACCTTTTCTGCCGTCGCTATGTCCTTGCTTAGATGCACATGGTGACGAGTCATCTTTTTGAGACCGTCCCGCATAATAGCATTCATCGCTTTGGGATGAGTCCCATGATATAAAATGATCGGTGGATCACTCGCTTCATAACCTAAATCTATATCTATTGAGTGTCCTTGATTGGCACGAATACGGGTTCCATCTTCTGAAAACGCAAAACGCTTCTTATCATTGTTTGCCACGACTTGTTCTAACATGGCACGATTGAAAATGACATTGGCATTGTTGGCTGATTTGCGTATTAAGGTGTTGACATCTGCCCAACCTTGCTTATCTAATTCAATATCAATGTGTTGTGGTTTGTGACGCAAAACAAGGCTCAAAAATTTGGAAATGCGTTTGGTTTTATCTTTGCCTACTTTCTTCATATCAAAGTTAATTTTCATTTTTTGGGATTGATAAAAATATTCACGTACTTTGTGGTAGAAACTATTATTTTTACCTCTTAATTTCTTAATCTTAAAACTTAACAACATGAAAAACCAACTAATTGGTTCATTAAAAGTATTTTATTTAATATTGGCATTGTTATTGACTTTGCCTTATATGACTGGATGTCAACGAGAAGGTTGTACAGATGTCAATGCAAGTAATTATGACTCTAAAGCCGATGAAGATGACGGTTCTTGTATCTTTGATCGAGATAAATTTTTAGGAACCTATGATGTCACAGAAACTTGTGATGGAACAACTTATAATTATAATATTACGATCAACGAATCTTCGACCAGTGCTGATGGAATTTTAATTGAGAACTTTTTTGATATAGGAATTACTGTAAATGCAACGGTATCAGGTAATACGCTGACGATTCCTACTCAAATAGGGCAAGGAACTGCTGCAACTTTTGAAGGAAGTGGAAATATCAGCGGTAATACACTAGAACTTAGTTATACAGGAATAGAAGCTGGTGTCTCTCTTACCTGTACTGCAGATGCTACTAAACAATAAATTTTTATAAATGAATCTATCAAATAATCGCTTTTCAATTTTACTTTTATCACTGATTATCCTCTTTGGAATCAGTTGCAACAAAGAGGACGATGAGGTCAATTTTCTAGGCACTTATGATGTCTTAGAAGTTTGCGGTTTGGGAAATGACAATTATCAAATTACCATTGTTGAAGGAGACTCAGAAGATGAAATCATCATTGAGAATTTTTATAATTTTCCTGTCGCAGAACTGAAAGCCAATGTCATTGGTAATGAACTTGATATTCCTTCACAAACCTTTAATTCAGTCGTTACATTTGAAGGAACTGGCTCGTTAGAAGATGGAACTTTGACCATTAATTTTATCGTTGAAGAAGGAGGCGAGACAGATAATTGTGAAATTACAGCAAGTATGTAATTATGAATAAAACCTTTCTATGCTGTTTTAGCTTACTATTTTGTAGCCTCTTTTTGTGGACGGGCTGTGCAGAAGAAGGATGTACCAATCCTATTGCTGAAAACTATAATCCCGATGCTGCGGAGGACGACTTTTCTTGTATTCTTCCCAGAGATAAATTTTTAGGAACTTACAATGTGACAGAAAATTGTGATGGTGATACTGAAATGTACACTTTCTTTATTACAGCTTCTACAAGTGATGAAACAGTGGTAGAAATCACCAACTTTCATGGAATTGGTGCAGTTGTTCAAGGAATGATTGAAGGCAACTCCATTACCATAACGAGTTCCAATACTTCTTCTACAATAGATGGTGATGGTTCTATTTCTGGCAATACCCTCAGTTTAGAATACAGTGTTCAAGTTTTAGACACTTCTTCTCCTGATGAATGTGAAGTTACTGCGGTTAAGGAATAAATGATTTAATCATAAAATATCAAAAACTCTTGTAGGTTCAACTTACAAGAGTTTTTCTTTTTTTAGAGTTTTCTGCCATATAAATCGTACGTTCTAAATCGTTCACCAAAACATTTTTCCGACATATTTTGCGATAATCCAGACTCAATAATCAAGGCATGAATAATGGAAGTAAAGTTTTCTTGATGGGCTTCTTTGACAAATCGCAACACCATCAATTCTCCCAGTCCTTTATACTTTGGGTCGGCATCTCTTGCAATCGTTTTAGCGATGATTCTTTTTTCTGTTGTACAAAAAATATCTTGAATCGCAAAAACCAATCCCACCAGTTTTCCTGTTTCATCTTCTGCAAAAAATACAAAATTAGAATTAACGACTTGTTTTAAAGGGAGGTATTTCTTTCTAAAAGTTTCCCAAGAAATAGGCGAAAACAGAAAGTTTTGTTTAAAACTATCAAGACTAAATGTATGTATTTTTTTCAGGTCTTCTTCATAGTTTTCCAAATCAAGACATCGAAATTTTACGCCTTGTTTTTTAAATTGTGCTTCTCCTTTTGTTAGTTGTTCCTCATTGACTTCAAAGACTTTGCCTTTGCTCGAATAATATTGAGCGATGGATTCAAAACCTATTTGCTCAAAATGTTGGGAATAAGCCAAAGGATTTTGGGGTTCTAGAAAAAAGCCCTCTCCTTCTTCACTCACAAAACGATAATCATTCCAAGTTGATCCATTCATGGGACCAATGACATATTCATATCCCAACGCTTTTACTTTCTCCAAAACTTCTTCTAAAAACATCGGTGCAACAGCTTCTTGATTACATTCATAATAACCCAACAAAGCAACTTTTTGATTTTCGTAAGTCAAGTGAGGATTATCATACAATATCACTCTTGCAACTGGTTCATCTTCCATCAAAAGGATATAAACGCACTGCAAATATTCTTCAACAACAGCCATATTTTTTTTGACCTTATTGAATAAATGAAAGGATTCCCCTCCTATTTTTGTTTCAACAATTTTCAAAGATATATCAGAACTCAATGAAGATTTCATCATAGTATTTTTATTTTTTAGGAGCGAATGAAAATAGCTTCGTCGTGTT
>JAHDBB010000168.1 GCA_020630635.1 Chitinophagales bacterium | reverse complement strand
CACCAGTCACTCACCACCATTCCCTTGCCACCCAAAAAGACCTTTTACACTTGCTTTTTTCCTCAATTTTTTATATATTGTAGTTTATACTTAATTAAAACTACACTAAAATTATACGAAATGAAAACGCACAATAACGAAATACTAATCTATTGCGACCCAAATAGCTCTGTTGATAAAAAAGTCTTAGCCTACGCAAGAACCCTCTCGCCTCACGTCAAAGAAATGGATTATAATCAAACACCCATGACTCCTTCCATGATGCGAACCGTCTTAATCGAAATGGAGCTTCGTCCCAAAGATTTACTCAATAGAGCGCATCCTTACTATCAAGAACACATCAGAGGACGAGACTTCAACTATGAAGGCTGGCTCAACATATTGGCTCGCAATCCTGAATTGATCAAAGCACCCATCGCTATCAAAGGCAAAAAAGCGGTCTTATGCGATAATCCTACAAATATTTATCAATTGTTATCAGTAGAAAAGAATACCGAAAAATACTAATGATTTTTTATCATTGATAAGTACCTATGCGTAAACAATCGTCATTTTTGAGGCAGGCTATTTTTTGATTATACAAGGCATTTTTTCGTGTGGGACAGACCTTCTGTAGCCGAGCTATCGCTGGAAAAAATAACGCAGTATAAACGAAAAAGAGACCCTCATAAAATGTGTCGATTATTTAGGTTTAGGTACTTAATACCAAGACTTACATGCAAAACAAAATTTGTCTCGTTACAGGCGCAAACGCAGGTATCGGAAAAGCTACCTGTATGGGTTTAGCCAAACAAGGAGCGACCGTTTTGATGATTTCTCGAAATCCAGAAAAGGGCAAAAAAGCTCAACAAGAAATCATCAACCAAACCAATAATTCAAACGTAGAATTATACCTAGCAGAGTTTTCGTCTCAAAAACAAGTCAGAAAAGTTGCTGCTACTATTCAAGATAATCATCCCACCATAGATGTCTTGATTAACAATGCTGGTATGGTAATAGACTCCTATCAAGCAACCGAAGAAGGCTATGAACTACAATGGGGAGTCAATCACCTTGCCCCTTTTTTACTCACCAATCTATTAATGCCCCAACTCAAAGCAGCCAAAGCCGCTCGCATCATCAACGTTTCATCAGGCGCACACCATCGAGGCGAGATAAATTTTGATTTTGAAAAGCCACAAAATTATGGAATGGCGAAAGCCTATTGTCAATCCAAACTTGCCAACGTTTTATTTACCTATGAATTAGCCCGTCAACTCAAAGACACCAATATCACGGTCAATTGTTTGCATCCTGGAGTGATTAAAACTCAAATTGGGAACAACAATCAAAAGTGGTGGTTAAGATGGGGAAAGAAAATTATGTTTTCGTTAGCAAAGCCTGCCGAAGAAGGAGCAAAAACGAGTCTATATTTAGCTACTTCACCAGAGGTAGAAGGAAAAAGTGGAGGCTATTATGATGAAAGTACCTTGTCTCGTTCTTCCCGTTTATCCCATGATGAAGCACTCGCCAAAAAGTTATGGGAAGTCAGTCTACAACAAGTAGGACTCTCCTAATTATCTCCAATCAAAGAATCATAAAAAAATCGTTTATTCGTCTCAATCGGATTGTTAATCAAGTACTGAATCTGCAATCCGATTGAGGCGACCCGTCTAAAGTTGCCAAGTTACTCTCATTGTAAAAAAAGAAAGGGTAAGTCGTTTCAATCGGATGGGTCTTCCCGTAAGAGCCAGCAATCCGACGGATTTATATTAATAGACTTCTCTCTCTTTATCAATCGGATTGTCCCTACTTATAAAATGAGTCACCAGCCACTTGTTACTCTTTACCACTCGTATATTTTACCTTATATTGCAATGCTACCACTCCCGTATCATATGTCACAGAATCCGTTAATTCTAAAAAAGTCTCATTCGGCATTGACTCAAAAAGTTGAATGCCGCCTGTCAAAATAATGGGCATCACAAAGATACGAAGCTCATCAATTAACCCATCGTTCAATAACAACGTATTGACTTGCCCACCGCCAATCAACCAAATATCTTTGCCCTTTTCCTCTTTTAATTGCTTGATAAAGTTGGTATGAGCAGTCTTGATGAAAGTGACATCTTGGGTATTTTCGACGTATTGTTTTCGGGTCAAAACATAGTTGTTTTTTCCTTTGTAGGGAAATTCAATGCCCCAATCTATGATTTGTTGATAGGTACTAAATCCTTGAATAGTCGTATCAATACTGTCGTAAAATCTCCCATATCCATAATCGTTTTTAGCAGGATTGGGAATGGATTCTAACCAATGGACGCTGCCATCAGATTGAGCAATTTTGCCATTGAGACTCATCGCAATGTAAGAGATAATTTTTTTCATTTAATTTAAACGTATTTTTCGGTTTTAATTAAAATGGTACTAAGATGTGGTGTCCTCAACCAACTAGCCCCGATAGTAGTGGTATGAATGCAGAAGCGTTGGCTGCCTAAAACAAGGCTGCATTCATAGGAACGAATAGCGGGACGTTCTGTGACGACGAAGCATTCAAAGTTCGCTCCTAAAAATATAAAAAAATCAGGAAAGAATCGAAAAAATCAATTCCATCCTGATTGTTGTGTATATAAAGAGAATAAAAATGAATAACTTCTTTATAAAATCCGATAGGTTAATCCCACATTGGCATACGTGACGCTCCCATATCCAATCTCTCCATAAATTCCCCAATTGGGTGAAATAAAATAGCGAACGCCTGCACCACCATAATAAACAAAGGTTGGAATATCAACGCCTAAACCACCCAAGTCATTCAAAAGATTACTTACACCATCGCCACTCAAAAAACTATATCCTGCCACTACTGATCCATAAGTTGCTAACTTTGGAAGCGTTTGTTTGTAATAAGCTAGGCGACCCGCTACTGAAAAAGCTCGAAAAGTGGTGGGTTCTATCGTCTCGTTGACGACCTCACAACCTAGTGGTAAATTATCTAAGTCAATATCATCCAAAAGATCACAAAGAAAGCCTCCAATGACTTCTGGAACTTGCAACGTAGGTGTTCGGGCTTGGTAGTATCCTGTGTGTAAGCCAATGCCTAGCCCTTCTGTTAATCCATATTCATAACGTAGGGTAAATTGTGGTGTAGCGTATCCATCTTCTTGTGCCAATCCCAAGATTTCTATACCTGACAAAACAGTGCTTATTTTATTGGGAAAACCTGCACCTATGTGAAATGAATGGGTATTGGGCATATTATAGAAAGTCTCTTCAGGACGTTCTGTATTGGAAGTGGTACTTTGAGCCCAAAGGCTGTTGGTATTCCATATTAAAGAAAATAAAAGGAATAAATAAGTATATTTCATGTCGCTTTTTTCATTTGAGACGCAATTTCTCAAAAAAGTCAAAAAACGACTAGGATTTTTAATTTGGTTCTACGATCAAAGTTGTTTCTATTTGTATAGAGACATCGGGCCACAGCTTATTGATCCCATCGGCTCCTGTATGTAATTCAGCACAGTGTTCATTCATTACGGATAAAGCATTTTCGCCATTCCAATCATTGACATCTATATCGCCTTCGATGGTTAGTTTGTTGTCAATTTCTGAAAAAGTGTAGTTAAAATAGATGGCATTATTGACACCATTCATATTGATGTCAACCATCATAGACCCTGATTTTTTAGATTCTGTACTATTCGTTATACTTCCTGTTATATCTCCATCAATATCCAATTGTGTGAAAAAATAATCTATGATATTTTGGTCTCTAAAAGGTAGATTGGTATTAACACTATGGGGGTTAACGCTAAAGCTTAAATCTTGAACCAAGTCTGCTATTGAATTGGCTTGATTGATATGGTTGATGTTAAATTCATCGAATGTACCGCTAACCCCTATTTTGTCTGTGTATTTATAAGCTGTCCAGGTTAATACCGTTGTGGAATGATCATAAGTGTAAGTAACATCTTCTGATGCAGCTAAAATTTCTTCAGTATCTTGTTGACAAGCATTAAAGGTCATCAATAAAATTCCCATAAAAAATAAAATGAATACTCTTGATTTTGCTAAGTTTAACATAAATTTTTTAATTAAAATTAAATGAGATAAAAAATGAAAAAAATCAATGTGTTTGTAAAGTTCTACTGAAATAAATATTATACTTTTAAAATGTTACTGAATTAAATTTGTGTTGGTGAAGTTTTAAACTAATGCATCAAAACTACTTTCTTCGTATAGGTTTGTTCATTCGTGACGACTTGTAAAAGATACGTACCATTTTTCAGATGACTCAAATCCAAATAACGATTACTTAGGTTGTTGGCGGTTTGTTGGACAAGGGTTTTTCCTGAAAGTGTTAATAAGTGAAGACTTTGAACTTGTTCTTGATTATTGATAAAATTAATATTGACTTGTCCATTACTTGGATTAGGACTTACTTGTAGAGAGGCTTGTGTAGAAAGAGAAGATGATTCTTCTTGGACCGTTTTTCCAGAACCACAAGGCTCAACATAAAATACATACTTTGGAAGATCATCTAAATCGGTATTGCGTTCGATAACATCCGATAATTCTGTCTTACGAATACGATCTCTATCTTTGCTCTTTAAGGCAGGATCATTTTCAAAATAAAAGCGGTCTCCATCTCTTAATTTCTCAAATTGATCTTTTAAAATAGCTTGTAAAGTGGGACCCAAAGGTTGACCATTGGTGTGATCTTCTGCTAATAAACCCACCCAAAGATCTATATCATTTACATCACTATAAGCTGCACTCAAAGAAGACATTTTATCTTGATTATTAGTAATGTCTGAAAAAGAGTTGGCAGGATCGCCTAAGTAGTGATTGCGAACCGTGTTGTAGTCAGGAAGCCCATGATCTCTTCCTCTTTGAAGATTGAGCGAGGCTAAATCCAAGCCAGGAACAGGGACTCCGCTACTAGGATCGCCAAATAAGAAGTTGCGTAAATTGTCAATTAAACTTAGATCCGTTTCATTTTGAACTTGTACAGATAAACCTTTCAAAATGGGATCAATGCCATAATTGGCTAGAACACTGGGATTAAAAAAGCCTTCTAATAAAGTGAGACTTCCACCGTCCACATCATTACAATTATTGTCTCTCAATAGTATTTCATCTGTCACCATCGTATGTCCCAAACGATAAGCAGCAGTAGCAAAAAGATTGCTAATATCAGGGCGAATGCTTGGGGCATAATCATCATAATTGCTTATATCTACGCCCAATGCAGGTAAAAATTCATCGTAAGTAATATGTTGAATGATAGCTCCGACTTGTTTACGAGCTTTTTGGTACATTTTTTCATCATCGTCATATCCTTTGTCTTTCAATTCATCACAGATTCTATTGTGTTCTCGCACAAATAAGGTGTGTAAAGAAGTCAAACCTGGTTGTTCGGCTGCTCGTACATCCCCTGCTACAAAAGTAACAACTGTACCTCCATCATCACCTGCCATACTTGGAGCCTCTGGATCAATCGGACTGTCTATTTCTCCATCTATCGTATTATAAGGCAATAAATCGCCACTAGCTGTTTTTAATTTCCCATCCTCAAAAGTTCTCAACCAATTGGCTCTATCTTCATGAGATCCGTAAACATTGGAAGCATCAATCCAAGAAGTAATCAAATTGGTTTGTTGACGAGTAGTCGATTCACCTGTATTTTCGTGGACTTCTGATCTGAAAAAAGGAATATCCAACATAAATAATGGCTCATTGGCAGGCAAAGTAATGGGCGCATATTCTGTTTCTCCTTCAGGTGTCAGACTAATATCGTGGTCTAAAAATTGTCCCCAACTAAAGACAAAGGAACTAAGATTATAATTACTGGCAGTGTAATTGTCTTGGCACACTAAATTGGAAATAGCTCTTGGTGATAAACGATCTTCTCCACCCATTTCATTGAGGGGATCATCTTCTCCATATTGGGCATCTATACTTCGGAGTAACTCAATGTCTGATGCACCCCATTCTAGTCTTTCTTCTTCGCTTACGTTGTTACAAGTTCCATCAATGGTTCTGTTTTTGAGGTCACCACATCCAAATGGGTTATCATCATGATCATCGTCATGGCAGCTTCCACCATTGCCATCATGTTTCCCACCACTTCCACCACCTTTGTCTTCAAAAGTAGCATTTACTGATTGTGTTTTTTTGCGATCTTTGTGTTTGAAAATCTTTCCGTCAATAGAAAATTGTTTAACTTCTTGTGCAAAAGAATACTGATTAGAAAAAATAAAGGCACAAGAAATAAGACATGTAAAAATGAAAGATAATCGCATACTGAAATAATTTTTGTTAGTAAATAATGTTTTATGTGAATATTTGAAGTTTAAGCGTTCGCATCTAATCAGTTATTCAAGAAGATAAAGTAGATTATCTAATCGAATTCTGTCAGAAACGTATTAAATTAAAAGAAAAGATAAATTTATGAGAACGATAGGGTGTAAACGATATTCGTTTAATTATGGTGTAAGTATAGTCTTATAGAGATTACAAAAAATATAAACGTTTTGGGAGTAAATGATATAGAAGTCCTGTAATCATAGAAAAGATATTTCTATAAAATAACAGGAGATATTTTATTTTTTGTATAATGCAAATATGAACCCAATATAAAATATTTCTAAATTGTTTTAAGCAAAATCTTACGCACAAATAGGGTTTTGTAAATAATGGGTTGGTCATGATACATTGTGAATGGATACTTTGATTGATTTTTAGGTATTTTGATTTGTTTGTAATTGTTTGATTTTCAATGTTTTGTGTGTTGGTTTTTGCCATTGAATAGTTGTGGGTTTGATAAGTGTTTATGAATAGCAGCTATTTCTATAAAGTTTTAATGATAGTTTTTTAGAGAAAAAATGTAAAATAATATCTTGCATTTATGGTGAAATGACTGAAGACAAAAGTAATTGAGATTGGCAAAGAAGAAAAAGAAAAATGCTTAAAGGCAAGAATTTCGGGGTTAAATCAGGGATTTTGGGAGATAAGTCCAAAATGAATAAGGTGTTATTTTTTTAGGAGCGAAAGGTTCGTCTTTCATCGCAATAAATCTTCCCGCTATCCGTTCTTATGAACACTCTAAAAATGACATTTTCTAAAAAATGTCATTTTTTCGCATTCATACCACTCCTATCGGGGCTATTTCGTTGCGTTTATAACTCCTTAGTTCCAGTATGCTCAATTCTAAAAAACAAAAATAGTGACAGGAATGAACCGCAATTTGTCAAATCTTAAGAACCATCAACGTAGCGACCTTTCAAAAATAGCCCCGATAGGAGCGGTATAAATGCAATGGATTGGCTTCCTAAAACGTTGGCTGCATTTATAAGAGCGGATAGCGGGACTTTCTAGGACGACAAAGTACCAAAACCTTCGCTCCAAAAAAGAAAAAAACTATTTTATGGACTGTTCCTCATAACATTGTTGCAACCACATTTGTATAACAGAAAGCTGAAAGGTAAACCCGTGATTTTTGATAAATGTATCAATGTATTCCAAATCGTTAGGTAATAACAATTCAGTTGTACTATAAGTTTTATAGAGTATTTTAAAAAGACGGTTATAGGGAGTCATGTCCAGATTGTGTCTACTGATATAATACCTTAAAGAAGATTTGATTCCATCCAAACGAAAAAAGTTGTGAAGACAAATATGATTACAATATTCCATCAACTTGATCGTAGCTATTTCTGGAGGGGTATTAGGGTAGCTAGTTGATAAGCTGTAGTCTATTTCTATCCACTCCAAAGATTCCTCATATTTTTGTAAGTAAAAACAAGTAGCAGTCATCGCTTTGATAAGTGTATCAAAATTTTGGAAATGATAAATATTGGGTTGTGTCTCTAAAAGATGTTTAATTTGAGGAGCCAATTCATACAGTTGAGTAAATTCTTTTTGCTCATAATAAAGCAATATCTTTAAATAATGGAGAGAGACATTTAACTCATTCAACTCTGTTGGTTGAAGTTTTTTTGTATTGGCAATATCCTGAAGCTCTTTGATGGTTTGAGCAGCGTTATCCAATTTTTTCGCTTTAAAATAAGCAAGAAATAAATTATTATAACGACCCAAGTAATTTGAAAAAGTATAACGAGTAGAAAAAGGGTATTGTTTAAAGTTTGCCAATAGTTTTTTATTATACAAAATTAGGTTTTCATAATCTTTGATGTGACTATAGTACATTATCTTGCACAAATACAAATGGTCTTTTTGCCTATTATTCAAGTGGGTGTCAGGAGCCTTAAATAAGTCCAATTGAATCAACTGATGGAGCATTTCTTGCGCTTCTTCAGAAGGATTGGAAAAATAGGTAAAGTACCAAGCAAAGAACTGGTCTTTCATTTGTTGATAACTATAAGTATTGACCAATACTTTACTTTCCGTGTACATTTGTTTACTAATCTCTACACGTTTTTCAGGATGCGCCCGTATAGAGTTCAAATAATCCAGCTCATATTTTTGAATCACCAATTTGACTTCTTTGTTAAAATTAACTTTTGCATACTCATAACCTTTATCAATCCATTCTTTTACAATGTCGGGTGCGTCATATTGAAATCCCAATTCTATTTTATTAATAATATCTCCGATAGATAAATGATCTGAACGATTGTGATGTAAGTCTGTTAGGGCATTTAAGATAAGATTTTTGAGCCTGAATTTTTCATAAGACAAGTTGGGAAAAGATATATTTTTACGTTCAAGTTGTTTAATTAATAGGGCTTCATCATATTGCTTCATTTTTCGGATGATCTCAAAAAAAACCAACATTTTATGATTCTTTTTATTAGAGTACTTATTCACATATACCTTAAAGGCACGCCTTTCGCCCCTTCCCATCTTTTGGATAAGATCAAACAACTGTTCTCCTATAAACATATCATATACTTTGTTTTACACAACAAATATAATAATTATTTAAAAGAAGAAGAGGGGCAATTTATTAGATAACAAATTGCGAAACCAACAATTTTGACATATAATTTTGTGAATTTAAAGGATTATTGTAATGATTTGAAAGGTAGTATTTTATAAATGATAGTTTAAAGTGTTGTAATTAAGAAAACATTAAAAATCAAATAAAAAGACTTTTTTTATCAAAAACGCAAACTTTAAATTTTCTGTGGAGTCTTCTGCTTTTGCCAAGCAAATCCCATCTCATCATTCTGATAAATATGCAATAAGTCATTGACAAATGCCATCAAAAAGTGAATGACAAAGGCTGCCCAAATTGTACCCGTATGAAGCGTCATTAAACAAAATAAAATACCCAAAGGAATCGCTCCAAAAGATTCTTGACCACCTTTAGGGATATGTGTACAAGCATACAAAGCGATATTGATAACAATGGCGGGATAAACGCCCCAAGCTTCGACACAAGAAAACAACAATAGACCTCTAAATAAAATTTCGTAGGCAAATAAATACAATGCCCAGACTAAGGCATCAAAGACCAAATATTTAGGAGTCCAAATCTGTAAACGTAAGGGAGGATACATGGCTTGACCTTCTTTTTGTTTAGAAGAGTGAATCATCAAAGGACTTAATAAACACATTAGTCCACCAATATAAAGAAGGGATAAAGAAGTATTTTGAAAACCCAAGCCCAAATAATTAAAAGCATTGGGAACCAATATAAAAAAAGCAATGGTGGGTACAATACCCAAAAATAAAACCCCCAACAGTTTATGAAAAACAATCTGTCGAGCTTTACCTTTTTCTTCCCCAAATTGAGCAATCAAAGATGCTTTGAGTTTGGGCGAAAAACCAACAAACCAAGTAATTAAAAAACATACAGTAGTCAGCCCAATCGCTAAAACTGGACCCAAATCATCAGAGGGCAAATTAAAAGAATAGTCCATTGAAAGGGAGAAAATAAGTCGGAGAAATGAATAAAAATAATCAAAAACGATAGAATCACAAGGAGTATTTACAACTCGCCATCAAAAATCAAACCTCCCGTTTATCAATTTCATCTCTCAAGCGTACCGCCAATTCATAATCTTCTTTAGAAATAGCCTCTTCCAGCATTGATTTCAATTTTGTAACATCATGCTTACTAAAATCACCAATTCGGCTTGGTCTTTTAGGAATTTTAGGCATTTTTTCACGATCACGCACTTTGGGTTGCTCTTCCGAAGGTTCAGGAGTCAAACCTGCCGAGTCCAGAATATTTTCATAGGTATAAATCGGACATCCAAATCGTACAGCCAATGCCAAGGCATCAGACGTTCTAGAATCAATTTCCAATATATCGCTTCCCTGTTGACAAATCAATTTTGCATAAAAAATACCCGTTATCAAATCGCTAATAATGACCTCCAATAACTGAATCTGAAAAGTATCACACACATTTTTCAAAAGATCATGCGTCAAAGGACGAGTAGGCTTCATCTGCTCCATAGCCACCGCAATAGCCTGTGCTTCAGGCACACCGATCACAATAGGCAAGCGTCGCATACCATCTATTTCCTTCAAAACCACTGCATAAGACTGCGACTGAGTCACACTATGAGAAAGGGCTAATATTTCAAGTTCTAATTTATTCATAATATTTGGATACTAAGGAATATCTAAATTACACCATTTTCATGATATTTTCAACGCATAACACCATCCAAACGTTACCTTTTTACCCTAAAATTTGTTCTAATTTCAAGCATCTTTATTTTTATTATGATTTAGAACAACATCAAAAGGCACATTACAAGCCACAAAGGTAGCTAAAAATGTAGATAAAACCCGTTGATTATCAAAGAAAGATTCGACAACCAACGGGTTTAATTTTTCAATATGTTTATTAGGAGCGAACAGTTCCGCTTTCATCGCAACGGCAAGTCCCGCTATCCGTTCTCATTCGTGTTGCCCAACCTTCTACCACAAGTCTTTTCGACTTGTGGTCTAAAGCCTTACACACGAATACCACTACTATCGGGGCTAGTTTGTCAAGGACACAACTTCTTAGTATTCGGTTATCGTGAC
>JAHDBB010000167.1:8978-11017 GCA_020630635.1 Chitinophagales bacterium | reverse complement strand
CAGTTGATTTTTCAGATGATTTGATTAGTTACTTTGATGGCTTATTCAATGATCCAAATAATCCATTGTCTGTTACAATAATCAATGATCCAGACAATCCACTTACAGTTGATTTTTCAGATGATTTGATTAGTTACTTTGATGGCTTATTCAATGATCCTAATAATCCCTTAGATGTTAATATTGTTGGTGATGCTCCTATCACAGTTGATTTCACCGAAGACTTACAAAATCTTTTTGATGAGTTATTAAAGAAGTGTTGTCATGTTCGTAATTTCTGTTGGACCGATGGCATACGACAAATTACAGGAGTTGCAACTTTTTCTTTGGATCAAGATACAGGAGAACTCACACCACAAAAAGAATATATCTTTCTTCAAAGTGGAGTCTTACAGGAGTTTATACCACCAAATGAAAACGGCGTTTATTCCTATGACGGAAAGTGTAGTGAAGTAATCGAAGAACAAGACGAGACTTATATTTTAACAGTCGAGGCTTGTTATTGTGATGAAAAAGAGTGGAGTATTTACGGTCCAGGTGACGGGCTTGCTATCGTTCCTCAATACATTGATGTAGATGGTCTTTGTAATGGCTATACTTATACAGTATCAGATATGAATGCTGCTTATGCTCAAAGTGTTGGAGGTACGATTATACAAGAAAATACGGACGCTCCTGATGTCGAAGGTATTCGTTATCATAATTTACAGACGACTTGTGGAAATAGTGGGATATTAGAACACAATGCCTTTAAGAATTGGCTTAGTAACAACTTCTTTGATTATACCGATTGTTTTAATATTGATTTGACCAATTGTATTGGAAATTGGTCTTATTTACTTTATACAGTCTATGATGTAAGATACTATCGTGTATTGTTAGCCAATGGAAGCAAGGTGATTACATTTACTGCTCCTAATGGAGCTATTTTAAATGTTACAGTTGATAGCAATACAACTTCTCTCAATCAAATACCACAAGATATTTATGATGCCTTACATAATCATCCTGCATTTACGGACTATGTACATAATGTCATAGATATTTCAGGTAATTATTTTGTAGGGATTTCAGATGAGGTTAGTTATACTATACCAACAAATGATGTTGATTTTTCTTTAGAGTCTCCTTTATATGGAAATTATATTCCCCATCTTTCAGAAAGTGGAATTATTCCAGAAGAATATATGGAAGTTCCACCAGAAGAAGACCCCAATGAAAATGAGCCACTTATTCAATATGAAATAGGGAGTAAACCAACCATAAAAGAATGTGAGCCTTTTTTACGAGTTTATTGTCTTTTGAAAAAAGATAATACTTTAGTAAGTGCCACTAATATTAACCTTGCAACAGGCGAAGCATTTACGCCACCAGAAGACAAAGAGATTTTCTTTGGAAAAGAATGTAAATGTTGTTGTCAGATTGTGAGTGTAAACCGATATGAAAAAAAATGGGCTGGTCCATCTTTAGATAATAACTGCCAACCACTTCCACCAGTTGCAGCAATAGATATTAATTGCTGCGGTGAAAATAAGGTAGCGATTCAAGCAAATGAACAAAATACAGTCCTTACGGCTGTAACGGACGGTTCAGCTCCTGTGGGCTTTGAATGGTCTCCATCTACTGCCATCCAAAGCGGACAAGGTAGTGATACCATTGTCATTGATCCATCTTACATTGGTCCTGTTTCTGTTGTTGTAGATTTTAATGGATGTCCTAATGTTGAAACTACATTTGAAATTGAAGGGCGACCACCCACCGCACAAATAGATATAGAATGTTTTGATTGTGATAAAATTGCTTTAGAAGTAGATAAAGAAAATGGTATTGCAACTGTTACAGGTATCACAACCAACCAAACTAATTTAACCTTTAATTGGACGGCTACGGGTAGCATTTCCATCATTGGTGGACAAGGTACTGATACTATTACTTTTTCGGCTGAACCTTCGGGCGGAACATTAGATATTGCCTTTACTTCTGACCAATGCAGCTTTAATGAGACCTTTGTAATTACTCCTGATTGTGCTACGGAATTA
>JAHDBB010000167.1:0-8878 GCA_020630635.1 Chitinophagales bacterium | reverse complement strand
TTTTCAGGTGATCTTACCTGTACCATCATTCAAGAGGGATGCCCTGATATATCAGAAACTATAACAATTGATAACACATGATTTTAAGAGGAGACATACTTACTTTCTATGAATATAGCTTTTGTAATGGTGCAGTTGTTGGCGTTGCATTTGATAAATGTGGTATGCCTATCAAATGTGCTTTACAAGATGATTTTTGTGGCAATTTGGTCGATGTGGATTGTACGATTTTTTTAGGAGAAAGAAACTATTCTTTTGATGACCAAACAGCCATCAATGTTACAGCTCCCGTCAATACAAGAGAGGCACAAGTCCAGTATAAACACGAGAGTCTTACACCTGTTCCAGAGTTTAACCATGTGGCTTTTTCTACGACCAATGGAACAATCCCAACACAACAAAATGGAGAGATTCACACACATTTAGGCACACAAACATTGGTTAAATCTCAATTAGATAACTATACGGTGATTGCTGGATACAATGGAACACCATCTATTCACATAAAATTCTTTGGATAATGAAAAGAGTCTTGAAATTTCCTGTTGAAATAGGCGGCGGAAATACACCGCTTGCCATTTCTGATGACTGTATCATTAGTGGTGCGAATAGTACTAGCCCAAACGGTTGTACTATTGAAGAATATGTTTGGGAGATAAACGGACAACAGTACAGCCAAACAGGTTCAGGAGCTGAAAATTTTGATACTTCTAATTTGAATTTATCAAGTGGAACATATACACTTTGTCTAACAGTAAGAGACTGTTACGGATGGAGTGAGAAAGTTTGTTGTGATGTACTGGTATGTGATCCACCAATTGCTAAAAGTATTTTGGGACAAACAGACCCCGAAGATATTAGGTTAGTCTTTACAAGTTCCGAAGACTCGCAAGGGAATGTTATTGGAGGAAATGCAGATGTTACCCACACCGTCACATTCTTTTTATGTAGTAGCCCACAAAATAAAGTAACTGTTTCGGGTTTAGCGACTGCTAACGTAACGGCTGCTGATATTGCTTCTATACAAAGTGTGGTTGGAATACAGTTTGGTTCTAATTCTGTTTATGGTGTATTTATTGACGGTGTAAAAAATGCAACAATTGATCCCAATTTTGCTGACGAGGTTTGTTTTGAACATGTGGTCTGCGATTCAAATGGTTGTTGTAGTGAAAATGAGGATCACAATACTATACAGAAATTTAGAGCAATTCTTAGTGATAATTCTACGAAGTGTGCTTATAGTACGGCTGGTGATGGTGAAGCACCTTATCCTCCTACAACCATTACCCCACCATTACAGTTAGCAACTTATGATATTGGTGGTCCAAGTCTTGTCAATAACGTTTTTGCTAATGGTAATAGTGCTGATAGTTGCGGTCTAAACAATGTGCTTAGACGTATTGGATCAAATCCTTATAGATGTTTTATGTTCAATATCGCAAATCAATATAAAGTTGTTTCTTTTGATACCAACATTACAGCCAATCAAGCGGTTAGCGGTTCGCCTTTTAATCCAACTGGAACAAGTTCACAAGGAGTTATTGACACAGGATTAAACAATGCTTTAGGTACAGATATTACAATCGCTGCGGATACAAATATTGTTAATGCTTTGAATGCAAATGGATACTTGGATGACAACCCTTTAGGTAATGGTAATACTGGATATAGAGGTGGATTTTATCATCAATGGCAGCCGTTTAGTGATCCTATAATACAAAAGGTCGTTTTAGAACTGGTGACAAGTAATGGAGTCACACCAGCTTGTACTCCTGCTCCTAATGTAGAAATGACTTTTACAGCATTACCATTTTTGGTAAGATAAATATCACTAATGGTTAAAGTTGAAGTTCTCTTTTTATCTGGACAAAGCAACAGTTTAGGGCATACCCAAATATCCCTTTTTCCTTACTGGTATATTCCAAATGCCTATGCTTTTGAAAATGGTATTTGGAATGATGTTTATCCATATATCATTTTTGGTCCACAAGATAGACGAGGGATTGAAGTTTATTTGCTTAATGATATTGCTGCTTTGTGTGGTGCTTGTTATCTGGTTAAATATGGTAGAGGTGGGACAAGTTCGCAAGAGTGGACAACTGGTGGAGTCCATTACAATATTTTTGTAAACAAAGCAAAGGACGCTTTAGATAATTTACGAGTACAAGGCATAGATTTTAACATAACTTGGATTCACATACAAGGTGAAAGAGATGCAACAACTTGTGACCCAAATTATAAACAAAATGTAATCAACATGCATACGGATGCCATGCAAACTTGGGGTATAAATGTTGATAAAGTCGCTTTTTTCTTGGGAATGCTCAATCCATTAGTTCCGCTTACTGGCTATTCTTGTAGAGATAAAGTAAGAAGCATGCAAAGGCAAATAGTGAGCGAAATCACCAATGCTGAACTCATTGATACAACTGGGATTCCTTTAGATTGGGATAACTTTTTGCATTATGGACCAATTGGAGAAAAGATATATGCAGAAAGAGTTTTTGAAAAATTCAAAAAAAGAAAACAAGGTGTTTTTTGTAATTGCTGAATATGACAAACTTATCAAATAATTCTTGGATCATACAAAGCAACAGTTTTGATGACACAGCTTTAATAGCAGCCATTAATGGTATTTCTTTTGATGACACAGCTTTAATAGCAGCCATCAACGGAATAACTTTTAATGACGCTGGTATCATTACTGCCATCAATTCAATTTCTTTTGATGATACAGCTCTGGTTACTGCCATCAATTCAATTTCTTTTGATGATACGGCTTTGATTGATGCTATCAACAATATTACTTTCGATGATACAGATATTCTAAATGAAATTGGAGTACAAAACAATTTACTTGAATTACTACTTAACAAAGTAACTTTAGTACAAATCAATCATAATTGTCTGTATGATGGTCAAAAAGCAATTATCAAATATTTTTCAGACGATACTATTGAGTATTCTACCGATGGGGCATCTTGGAATGTAGCCGATGAATCCAAAATAGAATGTCCTTGCTGTAATAGTGAACCTACACCAGAAAAAAGAGATTATTGTCCTTTGCTCAATGTGGGCAATGATCCAAATAGACTGTATTATAGAAACGATGGAACGGACTTGTGGTTTTATAATTGGGGTTATGGGTTGTATGATGAAATAAGGGCTTTAGCTGGGTTACAAGCTGGAACACTTCAACATACAGTCACTTTACATTATAATGGTATCAATGGAAGCACAACCGCTTTTAATGGTATCAATTATAATCCCGACACTAGCGGACCTCGTGCTTATGTATTTGATCCTGTCGGTAGTGGTCTAAATTCAGTTGGATATGTTGGTGTATTCACTTTTGATTTTGATGATGGTAGTGGAGAGATTCATCAAATTACCCTACGATATGAATATGAATTGACGAGTGTGCAAAATCTATCTAATACCAATTGGGAGTTTATAGAAATCACCGATTATACTTGTACTGACATCACTTTTCAAAGTAACTAACATGAATTTACAAGCTCAAAAGTTTTGTGTCATCACACATCTAAAAAATATATCTTGGGATAATGATCCTTTCTTTTTTTTAAGAGATTTTAAAGTCAATGAACTAATCGAAGTTTACGGCAAACAAGAACTAAAAGCAATTGCTAAATCTCTAAAACAAAGATTCAAACAATTGAAATTACCATCATTCAATTATTCCAAGTTAAATGAAAAAGAACTAGCAATTATCATAAATGATAAATTCTTAATCTTAGAATCAAAAAATCATGAAAAAGAAAAATAAGGAACTGCTTACTTATGGACTCATTGGATTAGGTGCTTTTCTCATATTCAAGGAAATGAATAAAAAAGATAAGCCTCAATATCCTCCAGGCTATCAAAATATTCCTGCTCCGTCAAATACCAATCCACAATGGTGGCAACAACTTTTGGCACAAGCTCCACAACTAGCAGGAGACATAATGAATTTGGTTCAGTCTGGTCAGGCTTCAAGTGGTGAACAAGCCTTTGCAATGATTCCAGGTACAAACCAAACGTATGATGATTTTTATATGAACCTCTAAAGAAAGACGTATGAACGCATTTTCAAAAATAATGTTGGGAACTTTTGGTTTGTTTATGGTTTCTAAATATTGGGAAAAGAGTAGCGAAAACTTTTTAATAGAAAGTGCAGCCCAAGCCAATGGCAACACTCTTTTACCACCGAGAGAAACCAATACTCCTATCAATATAGCTCCTGATATAACAACGAAACCCACACAAGTCAATACAGGATTTCCCCCAATTGTAACCAATCCAACTAATACAGGTGGTGGCAAAGGTTCGGGAACTTGTACTACTGGAAATTGTGATTTAGGATTAGGTGGTATGAGACAACAAGGTAGATTTATAAAACGGTAAAGGTATGAAGAAAAATCAAAAACTACTCTTATTAGTGGCGGTAGGTGCTGGCATTTATGCTTATCAAAAAAGTCAAGAAGAAAATACAGATGAAATTGACTGCCAAAACATAGAACTCATATACGATATAAGTGAATTAGGAGCTTTAGAGCAAAAATACTACATAAAGTATGTTTGTGCTGGAATCAATGAAGATGAATTATGGGAAATTATTTCAGAAGGTAATGTCTTACTTTCCCCTGATAATAATGGAGACATCCGCTATACAGCCACCGAAAATTCACCATACATTGACGTAACAAGAGGTTAATATGGATGCAAAAAAAGTAATCATCATAGTTGGTTTAGCCTATTTATTGACTCAAAAAAATTTAGCTAAAACAGAGCCTAATTTTTTTGGTGAAGATATACCTGTCATTTCTCCCATTGATCCATACATTCCAAGTGAAGAAATAGACTTGAATATTCCTACTTACTCTATGCCTTTCTTTCATCCAATTGTTGATACTATGGTTATGAGAATGGATGGAAGGCCTTGGGGAGATGGAAACTATGGAGCTTCAAGAAATGGAAATACACGACAACATTTAGGGGTTGATATTACCGTTTACAAAGGACAAACAATTTATTCCCCCATTCAAGGGATCATTACAAGGGAAGCAATTCCTTATGCAAGTGATCCCAAATATAGAGGGGTGTATATTGAAGGAACTGGACAATATACAGGCTATGCGGTCAAGATGTTTTATATGACATCTAACAAGATAGGACAAGGTATTTTTGCTGGTGATGTGATTGGCGAGGCCCAAGCCATCAATGAAAAATACAGTCCTCAAATGACCAACCATGTTCACATAGAAGCCTATTATAATAACCAACTCATTGACCCAACTCCTTTACTTTTTCAGACTGTATGAATAAGATTCAGCAAGGCAAACTGATTTTAACAGGTGTTGCCAACTTTATCAAAAAAGATGAAAAAATAGAACTGCTAGTCAAGAAAAGAATGCCTACTTGTCTTTCTTGTCAGCACTTTTTTATTAATCGCTTTAACACGCCTAAATGTAGGGCGTGTGGTTGTTTATTGCTTTTTAAGTTAAGGTCTCCCAATGCAGCCTGTCCATTGAATAAATGGAATAAAGCAAGCGAGGATCAAGACTATCAAAAGCAGCTCACTAAATTAGAACATGAAAAATAGTTTTACGACATATATTGCTACGGCTATTGGTGCTTATGCTGGAATGCGTTTTGCACAACGTTTATTACAAACTAATAGCGTTGGAAAAATCTATGAGACCAAACCACCAGGACAAAGACAATGCTTAGATTTTAAGTTTACCGATTCAAGTGGACGGGGATCATGTAGTTATCATGGTGGGCTTATGTTTTCTAATCCAGAAGAAAAAACTACACAATCAACTTACACCAATGACCTTTTACCAGAAGCGGTTAAAGCTCCTACGAAATGCACAGACGATGATTTTAATTATGCTAAGAACAGATTGAAAAAAGCAGGTGTAAAGTTTAGATATAAAACCGTTTGGACATCCAATAAAAGATTCCTTCTAGGATGGAATATTTTTTTTAATGAAGAATACAAAGCAGGAACTTTAGGACTCCGAACAATGAATATTGATGGAGGTAATACAATGCTTTCTTACAGTAGTTTTGATGGAACACAATATGGTGATTGTAGCGAATTGGATCGCTATTTAGACCTAATGATAAGTGATTATCAACAGACCAACAATATAATACCAGAAGCGGTAGCTATTGATAAACCCTATTGTTTTAAAGGTGAATATACGGGTGAACAAACCTTTGAGTATGCTAAAAAGATTCTCAAAGAAAATGGGATTAAGTACCGATACAAAACCGAGAAAATAAGAAATAGTAAGTCTATTATTTTTTGGTTGATCTATTTTGATGATGTTGATATTGAACTCACCATTATGAATAGTGGAAAATCCAATCCTAAAGATGTTGCAGCCATTAGATACAACGGTCTATCTTATTTAAGTGGAGATTGTGAGGACATTGTTAAGATTATGAAAGTATTTGTAAGTGAATACAAAAGTCTCAAAAATCAATCAACTTACACCAATGACCTTTTACCAGAAGCAGTAGCTGTTGAAGCTCCAACCACCATACAACCAACTCAATCAACCTATACAGATGATATTTTACCAGAAGCGGTAGCGGTTGAAACTCCAATCACAGAAGAACCCACAGAGGGAACATACTGGATAGATAGAGAAACTGGTAAGATGAAAATGATGTTAGGTTATGATACTTATAAAAACTTACCTGTCAATCAAAAAAATGAGGTCAAAAAGTATTTTAGATTTTGGCGAACGGAAAAAGTTTGGGCATCTAAAGCCAAAAATTATACAGGACACCTTGAACACATACCAAAAGATTTAGGACTTAGACTAATTGAACCACAAGGTGAAAGAGATACTTTTGAAAACCAACAAGAAAGAGCAAAAAAGAAGGTTGAATATTTTAATAAATCAGGAGATGTTGATTTAAAAACAGATTTTACCATGTCCGAATCTGCCAAGCGAAATTATAAGTCTTGGCGTTTATTTGATGGTAATTACAACCTACAATCTGAAATGAAAGGTTATGAACAAAGTGCAAGAAATGAAATATTAGAAGTAACAGGTATTGATATTCTTTCTGCCAATGTACCTGATTATCTTACAAAGGCTTACAATCAATATATGAATGCAGCTTATCAGCATCTAAACAATAAAGCCAATCTCAACGCTTATGCTCCTAATCCTTTTGCTACTGGTCGAAGTGGTTACAACTTCAATAAGTTGGAGAAAAAGAATCAAAGAGAACGAAATAGTTATGAAAAAATGAATCAGGCCGAAGTAAGGTTTACTAATAAATTATACAAATTCAATCGTCAATCAAAAACAGAAGAAGAAAAATTATCAGCTTATCAAATTGATAATCAAATTAGGAAATATGAAAAGCTAAAAAAAGATACTGCTAGTCAAACACGAAAGGCTGAATACCAAAAATGGATTGACCATTACACTACAATGTATCAAGGGACAGAACAAGCAACTTTCAACAAAGAAAGTATCAAAGGAGCAACAGCCATAAAAGTTAGTCAATTTGGCTGGTTTCCTGTAAAAAGAATCAACGCCAAAACCGTCACCGTTGATACTTGGATGGGTTACATTGGTTCGTATTGGAAATTCAGATATTCCGAAATTGTAGAAGTAAGATATGATCCAATTGATATAAACGATTTTGTAAGCAAAAGATAAACAATGTTAGGCTTAGGCGCAATATACAACCCCAATCTAAAGTACACTACCCAATGTAAAGACGGCACTTTTTCCACCTCCAAAGGGAAATATGCATGCAGTACTCATGGTGGTGTGGAAACTTACGACTATCAAGGGCAACTCACGCCATCCGCTCCGATGGTGGACGGTGGAAGCGGTATTTTTCTCATTCCACTCAATCAAATCGCCACAAACGAGGAACTTTTTCAAGAACGAGACGAACCCTATGCACTCAAAACTGTCAAGCAAATTATTCGCAATGTGGAAACGGGTTCTTTTTCTTGGGAAAGTTTTGTACCTATCCAACTTTGGCAAGATGACATGGGCAACCTTTGGATTCTATCAGGTCACAGCCGTACCGAAGGATTCAAACGACTTGCCAAGAAAGGCATCATATATCAAGGTCGCTCATTCGATGCCATCCCTGCACAGATCATCAAAGACATTTCTTTAGAAGAAGCCCGTTCAATTGCTTATCGTTCCAATACTTCAACCAAACCAAAGGATTCTGAAAGGGCAAGGTTATACCGAAAAATGAGAGAGACAGGAACAGAGGAAAAACGAATCAAAGAAGAAATCAAATTTGAGGAAGGTGAAAATGCCAACTTCATTTATTCCTTAACTTTTCTCAATCCCAAAGGAAAAATTCTATCAGCTTACAAAGCTTTAGAAACATCTTCAGATGTCACCAGTCAAAGCCGAATTAAAGCGATGGCTAATTGGATAGGATCAGCACGCATGCAATATCCAATACTGTCAAACCTCCATGAAAATGAGATGTATGACTGGTTAATGAATGGAGTGTATGCCACCAAAAAAGGTGCAGGAAAAATCACCAATAAACGAGATTTTTTAGATAGAATCTTTCAGGCAATTCAACGAAATAGCGGAATGTTTGAAGAACTCAATCCCAACAAACCGCTAAATCTAAAACAAGCGACTCAATTAGCACCAGCCGAGTTAGAATACAGACGACTTTATGATGCTGCCAAATCTGAACTCAAAAAAGCAGAAAGAGAACTAGCCAAAGCAAATGAGGATTACATCAAAAGAGGTGCAACTCAAGAAGATTTACAAAGAGTTATGAAACCATATCAAGACGCTGTAATAGCAGCCAGAAGACGACTTAAACAAGTAGTCGATACCAGAGAAACAGCCAGAGAAGG
>JAHDBB010000166.1 GCA_020630635.1 Chitinophagales bacterium | reverse complement strand
TGTACAATGAAAAAGATGATAGTTTTAAAATGCACGCCATCATCTATGAAATTGTACCTACTCAATTAAGTATCGAAGAAGAGGATGTTAAAGTACTTTTAGAGAGAGTGACAGGAGCCTTACATATAGATCAAACCAAAGACAATCCCATTGATAAATTCCCCTTAGCTCCTTTTGGAAAATCCTTAGAAAAACAACTAATCAAAGACACAGCCAATAAGTCTAAACTACAAAACAATTTGGCTTTAGTTCTTCAAGCATTGGGGGATTATGAAGGAGCAAAGGTGTTATTAGAAAAAGCGATGAAGTCTGATGAGTCGAACTTTGGAGTGGATCATCCAATTATAGCTGTGAGATGTTCTAACTTGGGCTTAGTTTATCAAGATTTAGGTGAATTGGATAAAGCTTATAGTTTATTAAAAAAAGCAATGATTTTTGAAGCGGGTAAATTAGGAGAAAACCATCCCAAAATGGTTCCATTTTATTCTAATTTAGCAACAGTTTTACAAGATATTGAAAATTATGATGAAGCAAAAAAAATGCTACAAAGAGCAATAGAGATAAATGACCTTAATTCCAAAGATGGATACATTTGGGGATTAACTTGTTATTCTAATCTTGCTTTAGTTTTGAGAGATTTGGGAAATTATAGAAGAGCAAAAGATATTTTGATGAGTGTAATGAAATTTATTGAAATTCATACAGATCATAAACATCCAAGAGTTTCTAAAAGCTATACTAATCTTGCTGGTGTTTTGGAAAATTTAGGGAATTATGAAGGGGCTAAAGTATTGTTGAATAAAGCTATAAAATTAGATAAATTGAATTTTGGGGAAACACATCCCTCAACTATTAGAGGCTATACTAATTTAGCATCAATTCTTCAAGATTTAGGTGAATATACAAAAGCTAAAATATTATTAAAGAAAGTTATAGTTTTGACAGAAAGAAACTTAGGAGCAAAACATCCTAAAATGTCAATATTGTATGCTAATTTAGGAACAATATTAAGAGATTTAAGTGATTATAAAGAGGCTAAATTCTGTTTAGAAAAAGCAATAAAAATAGATAAGTTAAATAATAGGGAAATATATTTTCCAATATTACTAAACTATTCTAATCTTATAATAATCTTGCAAGGTATGGATGACTATACAGGAGCAAGAAAGTTATTTGATGAAGTATTACAATATTATAACTTGAATTTTAAAGAAAAGCATTCAGGCATGGCAGATCTTTATTCTAATTTAGGATTAATTTTAAAAGATTTTGGTGATTATGAAAAATCTAAATATTTCTTGGAAAAAGCCATTTTGTTAGATGAAAAAAGCTTCGGTGAAAAGCATCCAAAAACAGCCATTCGCTATTCTATATTGGGTTCAGTTCTCAAAAAAATAGGTGAATATAAAAGAGCAAAAAAATTACTAGAAAAAGCTTTAGAAGCAAATAAAGTCGTTTTAGGAGAAAATCATTTAAAGACAAGTATAAGCTATTCTAATCTAGCTTTAGTTTTACAGATTTTGGGATTTTATGAGCAAGCAAAAGAATTATTAGAGAATGCAGTAAGAATAACAGAATCAAATTTGGGTGTAGAACATCTTTCAACAGCAAAAAATTATTCTAATTTAGGGATAATATTGAAAGATTTAAGGGATTATACAGGGGCAAAAAAGATGACAGAAAAAGCATTACAAATAACAGAATTAAATTTAGGCAGTCATCATTCTTCAATGTCAATTCTTTATTCTAATTTAGGAATGATTTTATTAGATTTGAAAGAATATAAAAAAGCAGAAAACCTATTAAAGAAAGCCATAGATATAATAGAAATTAATTTAGGTCAAGAACATCTTTCAACAGCAAAAAATTATTCTAATTTGGCGACGGTGTATTTTTGTCTTCGAGAGTATGATTGGGCGTTGACTTATTTTTCTAACGCGAAGGCGGTTTTTGAAAAGACTTTGCCTAGTGGACATCCTTATTTGATAGGGGTAGATAAGTGGTTAGAAGAAACTCAAAAGCGTATGAATGACTAGAGGTTGGGAGGAGAAGTTTCTTTTATATCAATCGGATGACTAATTCATTTTGTGCATAGCCATCCGATTGAGTGAGCAGTTGGTGCATTTAGTACTCGCCGCCTTGTATGTTGACGATGCGCTCAAAAATGTCTTTTCGGGGGAGCCACGTTTTTTCGGTTTTTTCCAAGATGATGCTGCCAGAGATGTCGGAGGTTTCGCCTTTGGAGACTTTGGTTTTGTGTAAGAAACCCAATTTTTCTTCGAGGATAAAGTCTCGTTCTCTTGGGGAAGGGGATTGGGGATAGCCGTCTTCTAAGTATTCGATGGTGGCGGCGTACATAAATTCGTAGGAGCTGTCTAAGACGTGTCCATCAAAGGCGATGGTGTTGTCTTTGCCATCGGTTTTTTGGAAGTCGATGAGTTTGATTTTGCCTTTGGAGCGTTGGGTGATGTGTTCGCTGAGTAGGTTTTCTACGAAGGAGGGGCGGGGTTTGTGGTTGCTTCCGCAGCTTAGTAGGGTTAGGGTGGTGAGGATGATTGATTTTAGGTGTTTCATGATTATTATTTTTAAGTGATAAAAAAATGGGACGAAGGGACGTTGTGGTTCATCTCTTGGTTTTGGGACGATGGGACGTTGTGGTTCATCTCTTGGTTTTGGGACGACGGGACGTTGTGGTTTATCTCTTGGTTTTGGGACGATGGGACGTTTCTGTTTAGTACTTGAAATCCTACTAATTACGAAAAATCCTATCATCCTATTCTTTTTTTAGGCTAGGAGCGAAGGGTTCTTTGCTTCGTCGGATTGGGATGTCCCGCTATTCGTTCTTATCGCTCCTTATAGAGCAAATTCGTGAATTTGCTCTACAAGGGCGATACCACTGCTATCGGGGCTATTTTGTGGGGTCGGAATGTTGGAATACTGGTGGTGGTTCGTGGAAATTGGACAACGACATCCTCGTTGATTCTCTCGGAATGCTGAACCGCTCAGGGAGACTGTTGGGTTTTTATATGAAAATTTGCAACCACAAAAGAACCCAATAGTTTACAAAATTTTCGTAAGGGTTGTAGTCAAAATTCTGTGTATTCTTCTAATTCTTCAAAAATTCTGTTCAAAAACTGGCACTAAGGAGTACCTTAACTCAACGATCTAGACCCGATAGTAGTGGTATCATCCTTGTAGAGCAAATTCACGAATTTGCTCTATAAGGTGATAAGAACGAATAGCGGGGAGACCTGTAACGATGAAAGAGTAATAACCGTTCTCTCCAAAAAGAAAAAAGTAAGTTTCAAATGAGGTGAAAAAATCGAATTGCTAGTTTGACCTAACAATCCGATTGACACTTAGGTCCGAGCATTTAGTGCTGGATGACTAATTTGTGGAGGCTGTTTTTGCCTGTTTCGTCTTGGAGACGGATCAAGTAGATGCCGTTGTCTAAATGATCGGTGGCAATCTGGAACTGTTGGTTCGTTGGTGTTATATCGTCTTGGAAGAAAACACGTTGTCCAATGGTATTGGTCATTTCAACGGATAGATTTTGGTTGAAAGCGTTGGCGATTTCTAAGGTGACAACATCTTTGGCTGGATTGGGGTAAATGTTGGTTGCCATGACAACGATGGTTTCGTCTAAATCTGTTTCGATGTCTTCATTCTCCTCCTCTTCAGGTACTTCTATATCCTCACTTCCAAAGGTAAATGCACCACCTTCAACGGGACTGCTTGCATCGTAAAATCCGCCAAATTGGTTGTACCCTACACCGTATTCAACGCTTAATAAGTCTTTGACTTCTAAGGTGAATTCTTCATCTGAAAGTATAAAGTTGCTTAGGGCGGTGTTGATGATGATGCGTAAGGTAGCGACATTGGCTTCCCCACAGTTTTTGTTTTCGTCGTTGAGTAAGGTGATACCAAAGTCAATGCGTTGCGTTGCTTCATTGTGGTGGACATAGCTATAAATGTTTTGCTCGTCTCCTAAACAACTTCCTGAAAAATCAAGGGGTAATATCTCGACAATGCGACTGTGTAAATTGCTGCTGGGCGAAATACTTCCTGCAATCCCATGCGTCATTAAGTCGGCATCGGAACTGTTTAAATCTGTTACATTGATTTCAACTTCTAAAGTATCGGTGACTTGCATAAAGTTGTTGCAGGTTAAGACGACTCTATTTTTGGGATTGTAGTCAAAAGTGAAGCCAAAGCCTTCGCTTTCTTCGCCTTCAATGGTCTCACCATAGTTGATAAGTACGCCTCCGAAATCTGACACATCACAAACACCGTTTCCATTGGCATCTGCATGAGCGATATTGGCACCATTGATTTGTGTTTGATCCCAAGCAAATACGGGTTGTGGGGTTAAGTCTAAAGTGGCATTTTCACGGGCATAACCTACATTCCCTTGTGATAATCCGCCTACTAAAATATCGTACATATTGACGATGCTGTCATTGTTGATGTCGCCAGGATATACGATAACGATTTCACCACAAACATCTTGTAAAATGACCTCAAAAGCTTTGGCAGCGACTCCACCACAGGCATCGACTACAGAAAGTAAATAAATACCCGATTCAGTTGCGACTAGATGGTCTTCTGTACCTACTAATTGACCGCCAAAATCCCAGAAATAAAAGGCAAAACCGTCGTTTCCAGCTTCTAAAGTAACTTCTGTTTGATCGCATTCTTGGATGGTTTCATCAAAGCCGATGACCGCAGCATTGTCTAATACGCCGACGATTTGTGTGTAACTGGTGCTACAGCCTAAATCATTGTATGCAATCAACGTTACATCATTGGAGCCGCTCAAATCAAATGTATAGTCTAAATCAACACTACTGCTGCTTACTAAAATACCGTTGACTTTCCATTCAAACATGGTGGCATTTTCGGATTGATTTTTGAAAGTAACTACGGAACTGATACAAACATTTTCTGCCTCAAAATCGAAGGCAGCCGTCATATTGGCATCTTCACAAGGGTCAGTTTCTTCGTCTTCACTTTCAACCGTAACATTTTGACAGAAAATACCTTCATTACAACTATTGGAAGTGGTCAAACAAACATAGTAGGTACCAGATTCCGCATAAGTGTGAGTAGGGTGAGAAACGGTACTCGTATTGCCATCGCCCAATTCCCAAAACCAAGCATCTCCATCTTCATCATTGTAAGGGAAAAAAGAAGCCGTTAATTCTTCTGTTTCAAACTCAAAGTTGGGATTCAAAGGATCTAAAATATCAACAGTAACCACATGAGTCTCCCAACAATCACCACCATTATTGACATTGAGTTGAACGACATTTTCACCTGATTGTGTAAAAGCATAGCTAAAAGCCATTTCGTATTCCACTATAATTTGACCATTGACCAGCCATTGGTAATGCCAATCACTTGGGGCATCAAACAGTAAGTTAAAGTGATAGTTGTTACCTGTACAATAAGGACCTTCTTCCTCTATGTCAAAAGCGGCATTGAGCAATTCACAAGGGTCGATAGGGTCTTCTACTGTTACGGTTTGACAAGAACTAAGAGAACCGCATTCATTCCAGATCGTTAAGCAGGCTTCATAAGTTCCACCTGTCTGATAAGTATGAGTCGGATTCAATTCATCGCTTCCTAATCCATCGCCAAAGTCCCAATAAAGTCCTTCGATATTGTCAGCACTTACGGCATCGAAAGCTACATCTAAGCCATTGATCTCGTAAGTAAATTCAGGGGTGACAGGCAATAGGATTTCTATAGAAAGAGTATATTCTACCAAGCATCCTTGTGCCTCTACATGTAAATGAATCTCTTTGATGCCAGAAGTCGTGAATGAATATTCTAAAATAGGTTCGTAGCTTACCAATTCTCCATCCACAAACCAGTCGTATTTGGCGGTAGGATCAATGCCATCAATAGGTACAAATGTAAGTAATTGATCTTCACAATAAGGAGTCTCTTGTTCCACTTCAAAAGTGGCATCTAGCTCACAAGGTATTTCGACAAAAACTTCTTTGCATAAAGTTTCTTCACTGCATTCATTGCCAATGGTTAGACAAATATTGTACATTCCACTTGTTTGATAAGTATGAGAAGGACTGTTTTCATCTGTTACAAATCCATCGCCAAAGTCCCAAGTTAGGTTTTGAGCATTTTCGGCACTAAAAGCATCGACAGTTACCGTAGCACCATTGACTTCATAAGTAAATTGAGGATTGACAGGTGATAATATATCCAATGATAGGGTAGAGGTTGCCAAACAGCCTGCGCCGTCATCAATGTTTAAAGAGATTTCTTTGTTTCCAGAAGTTGCAAAACTATAGACCAAAGCCATATCATCACCAACGGTTTCTCCATTGACTTGCCAAGTATAAGACCAGTTTGCATCTCCTTCTTCCAATAAAGTAAAGGCATAAGGTATATTTTCACAATAAGGTCCTTCTTCATTAATTTCAAAATCTGCTACGATTTCACAATCTTCCTCTAATCCAACAATGCTAAAACAATCGCTTATATCATAAACTGTTGGATCATTAAGATCGCTTACTTTGATAGAAACCATCGGTGCTTCAATGATTGGAATATTCCAGAAAAACATCCCTTGTGACACACCCATATTATTGAGAATTTGAAGCGTTTCAAAATCATCATTGCTACAACTATAAGATACTTCTACTAGTACCGTTTCTATCAAACCTTGTACATAATATTGAACTTGTAGGTTGCTTCCTTGAACAAAAACTTCTCCACCGTTGGGTTGTGATAAGGTGATGGTTTTGTCTTGAGTCGCATCATTACATTCTCCTAATCCAACCGCACACCAAGCCAATTCGACTTGTTCGATAATTTCTGCTGCATTGTCAAAATCTGCAAAATAGTCTTCTGCTGCTGCAATAGTTGCCTCTCTTGCTTCTACATAATTGGCGTTTTCTGTCAAATAGTAACTTTGAGTATGATAAGCTAATTGCATCGCTTGGTCTATTCCAATCCCTGTAACATTGTATGGATAGCCATTATCATTGACTCCACTATCGCCTTCACTTAATAAATAATAAAAATAATTTTGGACACCGCTATTGGTATGAACGCCACCATTGTCGGAGCCACTATTGGTATTTTTCCAATACTGTCCTAAGTAAGTATCTGGTTGTTGTTTTTTGGCAGTCGGATCATGAGGATTAGAAAGATTTCTAAAGCTACTATATCCGTTAACGGTTTCATCTCCCATCAACCAATTGCCTCCATTGGGATGATAAAGCATTTCTATGTATGCTCCAAATACATCACTAAAAGATTCATTGAGTGCGCCAGATTCCCCTTGATAGTTGAGATTACAAGTATGATTGGTAACACCATGTACAAATTCGTGAGCCGCTATTTCTAAACTGGCAAAGGAATTGTAAGTATTTCCATCTCCAGAACCAAACAATAGTCCATCAAAACTAGGAGCATAAACGGCATTATTGGGAGTAGGACCATTCCCAAAATCAAAATCTGTATTGACATAAGCCCTGATAAGATTGCCATTGCCTGTCATTCCATCTCGATCAAATAAGTCTCGGTAAGCTTCCACAATCCATTCCAAACTTTTCATAATCATAACACCATCAGGATTATCACCAAAATACCCATTTTCATCGCCAAAAATAGGATCAGAACCATTTTCAGTAGGAAGATAATTCTCTCGGTCTCTCACTTCAATATCATCATTCTTTAAAGTGTAATCTTCTCCATCAAAGCAAGCTGTAAAGTTTACTTCTCCTATAAAATTAGATAAACCCGCAGCAGGAACTTCTTGTTGGCAAATATTACAAAGCAAACTAGTAATTTGTAGAATTTCGCCTGTTTGAGCATCCACATACACCCGTTTTTCCATATAAGGTTGAAGGGCTGTTAGCTCAAATTTATAAGCCAATTTGTACTGTTCGATATTTTTAGAATAGTGTTGATCAAACCAAACCAATTCAGCCATTGGATAATTGACTATTTCTTGTCCTTCGCTTTGGGATTCCAATGCTTCCCAAGCAAAGATTTCTGCATTCATGGTATTTTTAGCATATTCTAAGGCATCTACTTCCGAAATGTTGGGTGTAGTATTGACTTTGGTAAATTCGCTAATCAATTTATTATTGCCTTTCACAATCTGACCATTTTTTTCGTGGGCAATAAATTGTGCGCCTTCGATTTTAAAACCACCTGGTCCGTATTGATTGAGTCTATGGTGTTGATTGCCTAATTTATCTGTTTTACTTGATGATAAAATCAATGTATTATCAGTCGATAAGCCCAGATTTTCTTTGTATTTTGTTTGTAAATTAGTCAATGAAATGTCTTGGTTGAGTTTAAAATGAACCAAGTGAGAGTTGGGTTGAATATCAGCAATTGTTTCTAAACTATTTTTGGGTTGTGCTGCCAATGATATATTCAAGGATAAAAACAAAATGAATATAATGAAAGTTGATAGGTTCTTATTTTTCATGATTTGATATTTTAATTGTTACTAAGATTAAGTTAAAAGATTTTGTCACGTTTAATGAGTTTCGATATAAATCAGTTGTACAACTTTGATGATCCAAATATCAGATGAAATTTAAGATTAAGAAATACCAATATTTTTGTTTTTTCTAATAAAAACAATATCTTTACCTAAACATAATTAATTGTTATACAAAGAGTTGATTTTCAATAACCCTCTCTTTTTCTATCAAAAAAAAACAATGACAGGCAAGAAAACTTATGATATTTTACACCAACTTTCTGATGATGACCTAAAAAAATTAGAAAGCTTTTTAAATTCTCCCTTTCATGTAAGCAATGGCGAAATCTATATCAAGTTTATGAAAGCAGTTCGCAAGCATTATGTCAAAGCCAATGCACAATCAGAGCGTTCGGTCTTCGGCATTATGTATCCAGAGGAAGCGTATGATAAAGAAAAAGCAAGGCAACGTTTGAGTCATATTAGCTCCAAACTCAACCAACACATCTATGATTTTTTGGCACATGGACAACTAAAGAAAAAGTCCAATGAACTCAATCACCTTTTATTTGAAGCAGCGAGAGAAAAGAAACTCAACATCATTTCTGAAAGACTAAGGCGAGATTGGCAAGGAGAGATTTTGGGCGATGTCTATAATATGGATACCTTCTACAATCATTTTCGATTTGTTTTTGAAGAGTTTGCTGGCGAAACGGCTTTGAGTCGAGGACAACAAGCAGTTGAGTATCTCATCAAAGCCATTGAATTATTTGATAAACATTATGTCCTCAAAAAACTTTGGCTCAATTGTCAACTCCGAAATTTTAGCAATATTTTTAGGGTAGAAAATAGTCCTATTTGGGAAGAACAAGACATACAAAAGGCGATCCGCTCCAGTCGTTTAGAACACCATCCATTGGTCAAAATCTATTTTACAATTTATCAAATTTTGTCCAATCGTTCCAATTATGAATCTATCCAACAACTTAAAAAAATCTTGCTACACAAGGCAGACACCTTTGATAAAGAACTGGCTTTTGAGCTATATACTTATTGTGCCAACTTCTACATTTACCTGATTACTTATGAACGAGACGAAAACACCAAAGACGTTTACTTAAATGAGTTATTGGAAATTTATGAAGACCAAATTGAAAAAGAGTTGCTAACAACAGAAAAATATGTGGCGGTAGGAAAGCTAAAAAATATTGTTTCGATAGCAGCTCGTTTACAGCATTTTGAAAGAGCCAAAATCATCGTCGAAACAGCTTGTCCTCGTCTTCCACCCAATCGTCAAGAAAGTGCCAAGTATTGGTTTTTAGCCAAAATACATTTTGAACGCAAAGAGTTTAATGAGGCATTGGATAAGCTACACTACATGGAAGGTCGAATTGACGGTTACTTTGAGATGGACACCAAGACTTTAGAAATCCAGACTTTTTATGAAGTAAGTGAACACAGTCTGGTCGAATACCGTTTATTGAGTTTTGAAAATTACCTTCGTACCAATCGAAGAAACATCGCCAAACAAACGATCCAATCCTATCAAGATTTTATAAGAATTACCCGTCGTCTTTGCAAATTAGGGCAAGATCCCAATACGTCCACCACCCGTTTAGAGAATTTGAAACGCAAAATTTTAGAAAACAAACCTCTCCATCGCAATTGGTTGTTGGAAAAATGGGAAGACTTAGCAGTGAGAGTAAGGTAAGGCTTTTGGAGCGAATGAATGTAGCTTCGTCGTTATAGAAAGTCCCGCTATCCGTTCCTATCCCACTCGTAGAGCAAATTCACGAATTTGCTCTACGAGTGGGATACCACTACTATCGGGGCTATTAGGTTAGGTCCAGAACTCCTTAGTACCAGCTTCCTCAATCCTAATCACAAAAAATAAAACTTGACCAACCAAAAGATGATGTAAAACCAGATATTTGGAAAAGAATCCGTAATCTTTTTAGCTGAAAAAATCGAACTTTTAAGACAGTTATGTGTTATAACTCCATTTTGGAAACATAACTACAATATAATGAATGTCCTATCTTATATGCTTATTACCTTTATCACTTTTCTTTGTATGGAAGGAATCACTTGGTTGACCCATAAATATGTGATGCACGGATTTTTGTGGTACTTACACGAAGACCACCACCAACCCAAGTATAATTCTTTCTTTGAAAAAAATGATGCCTTTTTCTTATTTTTTGCTATTCCAAGTGCCTTACTATTTTACTTTGGACTCAATCCCCAAATTAACTTCTTATTTTTTATAGGCTTAGGCATTTTATTTTATGGGATCGCTTACTTTTTGGTACATGATGTCATTATACATAGAAGATTCAAATGGTTTAATAAGGTACAATGGCGTTATTTGCAAGCTCTTAGAAAAGGACATAAAGTCCATCATAAGCACTTGGGTAAGGAGGATGGTGAATGTTTTGGCTTGCTCTATGTACCTATGAAGTACTTTAGAGAAAAATACCAAAAATAACTAAAATGAAAATAAGTACCTAAACCTAAATAATCGACACATTTTATGAGTGCCTCTTTTTCAAT
>JAHDBB010000165.1 GCA_020630635.1 Chitinophagales bacterium | reverse complement strand
GAACAAGTACAATCACTTTGGACTACATCATTGATCGTGGCTGCATCTCCATCATCACATCCGTCTCCTATGTTTAACATTAAGGTTGGACAATCAAAGGTTGGAACTGTGCCTGCACAAGTACAGTCGCTTTGGACCATATCGTTGGTTGTCGCTGCATCGCCATCATCACAAGCATCTCCTATATTCAACATCAAGGTTGGACACTCAAAGGTTACTGCTGGACAATTTGCTACTGCATTTGGGTAAGGGGAAGTAGCTGTTGCATTGCTACTTTCACCATCTAAAGCATTCGGTCCACTATATGTCCATTCGGTTGCATCAAAAGTTGGATTGGCAACAGCATCACTAGCGGCAGCCCAACCATCTAAATATTCCCAAGTCTGTCCTGTTCCGTCTGTGTTGGGATCGCCCAATACATCTGCAACAGCTCCACTACAGTACAAGAGAAAGGCATCATCTCCATTATGATTGATAATGCCTGTTTCATAGCACGCATCAAAACCGAAATACGCATTAAATTGGACATTGTCGGTCGTAATCCAGATACAATCTCCTGCATTCAAAGCATCGGCAGGAAAGGTATATTCTGCGGCTCCAGCAGAACCTCCGCCATTGGTCACAGACTCTACACCATAGATGCTTAAATCCGCAATGGCTCCTGATGCACAAAGTTGAAGAGCTTTAGGGGTTCCTCCTGTAAGAGGTCCATCAACGGCTCCACCTATATACAAGTTACCGCATTGTCCATTGAGTAAAAAAGGCAATAGACATGCTAATAGGAAAAGGAAAATTTTTTTCATAACTTTAGAAGTTTGAATAGTAAATCAATCTTATTAATTTAAAAATATATTTTATTTATAAATATTTAATATCCTTGTGGTTGGTCTAAAATTATAGTAAAGGATTAAGGTGTGATATATCTTTGTTATTGGTTTAGAGTACAAAATTATTTTTTCTTTTTCAATTATTCTGATTTCTGTGCATTAAGATGTGGTTAAGTTCTAATTTTTAACCTATTTATTGGCTAAAACGTCACTTTTTGGACATAATGATCGGTCAGATGGGTAGGGAGTTTAAAGAATTTTCTTTTTTAGGAGCGCATGGTTCAACGCTTCGTTGTATTAGAAAGTCCTGCTATTCGTTCTTATTGCTGCTGCTCTACCACAACCCATTCCAACGCTCAATGCAGCAATACCACTGCTATCAGGGCTATTTGGTTGAGGTTGGAGCTTCTTAGTACCAGCTTTTCAATTGACAACATTAAATTTCTAAATTCTAAAAAAGAGGTAAAATACACGAAATGAATGGTAAGGAAAGAGATAGAGACCGTGCAAAATAGCCCCGATGGTAGTGGTATTCGTGTGAAGCGTTGGCTGCCTAAAACAAAGCAGCACGAATGAGAACGGACAGCGGGACTTGCCGTTGTGATGAAAGAGGAACCCTTCGCTCCTAAAAATAAAAAAATCCAAGCAACCAGTATAAACTCGTTACTTGGATTCTAACCATTTTACTAAAGCAATTTTTATCTTACAAGGGTTACATTCCCTTCTTTCTGTTTGGGATATTGCGGATCATCCAACATATAATATTGGCAGATGAAGGTGTAAACTCCTGTTTCTTGTTGTTGACCATTGAAATAACCATCCCAACCTTGTGTGTTATTATTGTGGGTCTCAAAAACCATCTGCCCATATCGGTTGAAAACTTTGAATGCCGTAATTTCATAGCCTTGACCCAATGGATGGAAATAGTCGTTGTTGCCATCGCCATTGGGAGAGAAAGCGGTCGGTAATAATAAAGCATCTCCTTCTTCCACAACCACTTGAATACGGGCAGTATCCGAACATTCGGCTGTACTGGTCACATAGTAAACGGTTGATTCTTCTGGATTGGCTATCGGATTGGCACAATCGGTACAACTCAATCCTTCGGCTGGTGTCCAAATATAACTTTCATTGGCATCTCCACTCGCTTCTAACACAATACTTGACCCTTCGGCTATATTGGTATTCTCTTGTCCTGCTAAAATCTGTACTTCTACTATTGGATGAACAATCACATTGATAGAAGAAACGACTTCGTGGCAACCTGTTGTAACGGTCAATTCTAAATCAAACATCCCTGTTTCGCCCATTTCGGTTTGATAAGTTGTAGTTAAAGCATTCGTATTTCCAAAACCATCATTACCACCCGTCCAATCAAGGCTTTGATACGCTTCATTGTCTAAGAAAGCTGTTAATTCTATCGCATCTCCTTCACAAACTTCAATCAGGTCTTCTGCAAAAGTAATGACAGGAGCCGCTTCCTCAATGGTCAAGAAAACTACATCTTCAATCGTTTCACATCCATGTTCATTGATAGCAGTCAAAGTCAATTCTACAGTTCCAGAACTAATAGAGGCATCTGGCGTAAAAGTTGGGTTCAAACTAGTCGCATCATCAAATGTACCAGTTACATTGGCTGTCCATTCTATACTTGTATAGTTGGTTGCTGTTGCATCTATCAAGGTCCAGCTCTCATTGGGACAAATAAAACCATCTGTTCCTGCTTCTACTTCTGTTAGTGGCATTACTTCTACTGTGACCGTTGCAACATCTGTACAGCCTGCTCCTTGTGAAATAGTGACGGTATAAGTCGTTGTCACATTAGGAAATGCCATCGGTGTGGCAGAAGAAGCATCACTCAATGATTCAGCAGGTGTCCAAGCATACGTTAAACCACCTGTTGCTGTCAATTGAGTTTCGTCTCCAGAACAAATACTGTCATCATTTGCATTGGCACTTACTTCAATATTGCCTGACTCTTGGACATATAAGCTATTGGTTGCTTCACATCCAAAACTGTCTGTTCCTGTGATGGTGTATTCTTGGATGCCATCGGCAGCAATTTCAAAAGTAGTATCATTGATTGCTGTTACATTGGTCATTGGAGTCCAAGTATAATTCAAGGCTCCACTTAAGGTTACTTGTGCTGTTGCTCCCTCACAAATATTTAAGCTGTCTCCTGCTGAAATATTGACATCGACAGGAAACGGCATGAGTGTAACAGAATCTGACATTTCACAGCCACTTTCATCGGTAATAGTTAAAGTGTAGGTTGTTATCGTGTCAGGACTGAACAAAGGTTCTAAGATAGAAACATCACTTACTCCTTCTGCTGGACTCCATTCAATCTCATAATTGCCTGTCGCTATAACGGTAGGATTGACTGTAATCTCTTCACAACTTCCCAGTTGAATGCCAACAGGTAAATCAACTGTTGGTGGAGTAGCTACATTGACCATAAAAGTAATGGTGTCTGAACATCCCATTCCAGAAGTTCCGATCAAAGTATATTCAGTTGGTGAATCGGGTAATATGTTGAAACTACCATCAGCTAATTGTGTAATATCGTTATTAGGTGTTAAAGTATAGTCACTTGCACCAGTAGGCATCACATTTACACTGTCGCCTGTTCCTAAACAGATATTTTCATTAGATAAGGTATAATCAATGGTCAATTCGTCTAAAACATCAACATTGACTTCAACCGTATCTGTACAACCAGAGGCAGCCGTTACATAAAGAAAATACGTTTCAGCACTGGTTGGATTCGCTGTTGCTGTTTCACCATTACCATTGATGACTAAGTTTGCATTGTTTTCCCAAGTTAAAGTAGCATTATCAACTCCACTTACAGTCAATTCTACAGATGAACCGACACAAATAGTTGGATCAACTGGTGTCACTAATGCTTCTACAATTGGATGAATTGTGATAGATTCTGTATAATTAGCTGTACAACCTTCTGCATTTTCTACAGATACTTGTACTAGTCCACTGTTTGCATCGCTAGCGTTCCAATCAATCTCTACAAAGTTAAAGCCATCACCTCCACTTACTATTTCTCCGCCTTGTATATCCCAATCGTAGGTTTCAAAAGCATTATTGCTTTCGTCTATCGTATATGTTTCGATAGAACCCCCACATAAGTCCGTAGCAGAATTAAGGAAACCTAATGCCAATTCTTCTTTGACTTCTATATAAGCTGTAACTGTTTCCATACAATTTGCCGCATTGGTTACTGTCACACTTACAGAATCTACCCCTAAGTTATTCCATTCAACTGTAACTGTATTTGAATTTCCACCTCCACTCACCGCATTTCCATTGGAAGTATCCCAACTATAGTTATCAAAAGAACCTTCAATGGTATAAGTAACCGTATTACCTAATCCACAAATTGTATTAGGATATTCCATTAATACAGGATTGATGGCTGGTGAGATTGTGATGATTTCTGATAAATTACTGATACAACCATTCACATCTATGGCGGTAACTTCTATACTTCCACTTCCTTCTGTATCCCATAAAATTGTTATAGTAGAATCTGTTGTACCTCCACCACTCATTAAAGTTCCACCTACTGGATTCCAAGTATATTCTTCAAATGAATTTTGAATGCTATAAGTAATTTCTTGTCCTAGGCAAACATCTAATTGGGGATTGATAAAGTTTAGATCAGTAGTTGGATATAACACAAAAGTGATTTCTTGTGTACCTCCACATCCATTAATATCGGCAACTTCTATGATGATCGTTCCTGTTGTAGCTCCTTCATCCCAATCAATTACGACATAATCATCATTAATTGTGCCTCCACCTATTGTTTGACCATTAATTATGGTCCAATTATGTGTACTAAAACTTTCAGTTAGTGTATAGGTTAAAGGAAGGTCTGTACCACATACTATTGTATCTAAGTCTTCAATAGCAGGCTGTAATTCTTGGTAGATCTTCACGCTATCTTCGATACTAGTTGTACATCCATTTTCTCCTAAAACTTCCACCGATATAAAGCCTTCTTGGGTTAAGCCCCAATCTACTGTAATCGTATTACCACTTTCATTTGTTATATCCCCATTTACAACAGTCCAATTATGATTTTCAAAAGTATCATTTAAAGTATACTCAATCACATTGGATTCCTCACAAGCTGCTGTAATAGGATTAACAAAAGAAACATCTGGTAAAGGCAAAATCGTTACATTGAGAATGACATTTTGTTGACAGCCTTTTTCATCTGTTACCAAGACTTCGACCTGTCCAGTTGCGGAAGCCGCCCAATCTACTGTAACAGTACTATCATTAATTCCTCCTCCTGCAACAATAGTACCATCTTCTGCTTTCCAAATATGAGAAGTATAAGTGGTATCTAAACTATAAACAACTCCTTGTTGCATCGCACAAACTGTATCTTCTCCTACTGCAAAAATAGGAGTAGGTAAAGGGTTAATAATGACTGTTAAGGTATCTGATAAATAATAACAACCACTGGCATCTACCATTGCAACTGATACGGTTCCATCAATGTTATTAGACTCGTTCCAAGCTACTGTTACACTTGTATCACTAGGTTCACCTCCGGCTGTAACGGTTCCATTTGTGACGGTCCATTCATAAGACTCAAAATCAAGTCCTGATGGAAGTGCATAGACAACACCTGTATCTTGTGAACAAACTTCTAAACTTGAGATAGCAAAATCGGGAGCTTGAGGTTGGTCTATGTTAATATCTATTGATACACTATCTACACAACCTGTTGCATTGGTAACAATGGCTGAAATTGTACCCATTGGTCCACTGCCCCAATTAATAGTTACTGTATTACTGGTTGAATCGTTAGGCGAAACGATCACTCCACCGGTCGCACTAAATTCATGAGAAGTATATACATCATCTAAGGTGTAATTAACATTAGAAGCTAATTGACAAACACCATCTAAAGGATTTAAGAAAGTTGGAGTTGGTGCAGCTTCTATATTAATGGTATCCATTGAACTAATCGAACAGTTAGAACTATCTGTTACTGTTAATGAAAGTGTTCCTATACCTGCGCTTCCCCAAGTAACAATAACTGAAGAACCATTATTGGTATCTATTATTCCATTGGTGATCGTCCATTCATAATTTTCATAGTCCACATTATTGGCAACATATAAAACATTGCTTTCTTCTTCACAAACTTCTACAATAGGATCTACTAAACTGGCATCTAAGACAGGTAAAATAATTATATCAATATCATTGGAGTTAGAACAACCATTTTCATCTAAGACAATAACACTCACACTTCCTATTTCATCATTCCAAACAATGTCAATAGTATTATCATTGCTTTCTCCACCTTGTACAATTGTACCACTCGTACTGATATCCCAGTTGTATTCTTGATAGTTATTATCAATAACTGTATAAGTAATTGTATCTGTACTAGCACATAAAATTGAATCGTAAGGTTCAAATATTGGCTGAGATGCTGTAACCACGTCTATAGGTTGAATTAAAGTTCCACTACAACCATTACTTAAAACTTGAACGCTTATTTCTGTTGTATCACTTGAACCGTCCCAAAGAATGGTAACAAAATTATCCAATGTATCTCCATTGGCTACAATACTTCCTCCTATCACCTCCCAATAGTGTTCTTGATATGTTTGTGTTAAAATATAAGTTACTTCTGTTCCCGTACAAATCGGATTTAAATCCGTCAATAATTCGGGGATAGGTTGGGGATTGATATTTACCTCGTAGCTTATAGTGTTGGTACAATTATTAGAATCTGAAACCTCTAATAAAACAGTACCTATATTAGCTGTATCCCATACAACTATGATAGAGTCTTCTTCTTCAAAAACAATATTGCCATTGATAACTATCCAATTATAATCATCTAAACCATCATTATTTGCAACATAACTAACTGTATCATTAGCACAAACTTCTAAGATGGGATCATTCAAATCTATATTAGGTAATTCCCATAAAGTTACTTGAATGCTATCTACCGAAGTACAAGTATTTTCATCTATAATGCCTATGGCGATCGTTCCTGTATCACCTCCTGTCCAAACCAAACTAATAAAGTTATCATCACTTTCTCCACCATCTATCCATATAGCATTTTCACTAAAATCCCAGTCATATGACGTAAAAGTATCCTCCAATGTATAAGTTAAGGTATCACCATTCAAACACACAATTTCCTCATAATCTTCAAAAGTAGGCATTTCAGCTTCTTGGAATTCAACGTCTTGTACAATCGTTGTTGAACAACCATCATTAGAAACCATCACGCTAACTTGAGCATCAATACTATCTGTCCAAAGAATTGTAATTTCTTGTATATTATTTTCTCCAATTATTTCGTTTGTTCCTGAAACATCCCATATAATATTATCGTATAACTGTTCGAGTGTATAAGTAATTTCTGAATTAATACAAGCTGTTTCAATAGAGGCTGAAATTTGAGGTGTTGGCACTGAGTTAATAGTTACCTCATAACTCATATTATTGATACAACTATTTTCATCTTCTCCATCTAATTGAATCATTCCACTTGGTGCATCTTCCCAAATAATGGTAATAGAAGCACCAGTATTGGCTAAAATTTCTCCATTTTCTACATACCAAGTATAAGAACTTAAAGTATCATTCAATACAGTATAGGTGACCGTGTCATTGGCACAAACTTCTAGTATAGGCGTATCTAATGCCAAAGAAGGTAAAATTAAAACTTCCAAAGTTTGTGTTACTGTGTTCACACATCCATTCTCATCAGTAACAATCACAGAAAAACTATCTATGGCAGCATTCAAACTGGTAAGGGTTATAAAATTATCTCCACTTTGTCCTCCAGTTATTGGTTGAAGATTACTTCCCAGTTGCCATTGATGATTTTCATAGGTATCTGTTAAAGTATAAGTAACTGTATCATTTTGGCAAATCACCATAATATCTTCTTCAAATGTTGGAAGGTCTACTGAATTAATCGTAATTGTATCAACTAAAGTATTGAGACAGCCTTGCATGGTCAAGACTTCCACAGATATAAAGCCTGTATCGACATCATTCCAAACTACTGTGGCAGTAGTATCACTATAACCTCCATCCAATACTATATCTCCACCTTCAACATCCCAAACATGGTTGAGGAATGATTCATCAATAGAATAAACAACTGTATCAAAAGCACAAACTTCTTCACTTAAATTAATAAACTCTGGTGTTGGCTGATCAAAAACATTGACTGGTAAAAATAATTCTGTTGCACAACCAATCAAATTCACTACTGAAACACTTACAAAGGTACTGTCATCATTTACTTCATTGTTCCATACCACTCTCACAAAGTTATCGAAATGTTCTCCACCTTCAACAACGTTTCCACCTTCAATATTCCAAGTAAGGCTATCAAGGGTCGTAAAAACTTGATAAAAAGAAGTATCTTGTAAAGCACAGGCTTGATTAATCGCTTGAACAAACTGAATTTGTGGTACATTAAAATAACTAATGGTCAACACTTCTGAACTAAAAGGACAAGGATAATTATCATCTATAAATTCTACCCATAAAGTACCTTCTCCTGCTGTTCCTGCTTGTCCTACATGCCAATCCATTGTAATAGTCGAATCATTCAAGCCTCCACCATCAATAACGTTTCCATCTTCCCAATGCCATTGATATTGTTGAAAACCACCAACAACGGTGTAAGTAGCAATTGAATCATTGATACAAATTGATAAATCTGGATTGATAAACAAAGAATCATCACTTGGTAAGTCATGATAAGTTAACTCCATTTGGATAGAATCAGAAACACAACCATCTGTGGTAACAATCAAAGAATAAATTCCCTCTTCAAAGTCATCTGGATCAACAGTTGCGATACTATCATCTGACCAATAACCATCTGGACCAATCCACTCAAAAAAGACAGTGGAAGCGGTTGTTTCTACTGTGTTATATAAGAAAACAGTATCCCCCAAACAATATGGTCCTTCATTCCAAATATCAATTACAGGATTGGGATCGCCTCCAATCTCAAACATTACCACATCACTACAACCTGTCGCATCTGAAATAAACTCTACATAATAGAAACCATCATCATCTATCATAGGATCAATGGGATTTTGGAGTAGAGAATCATCGTACCATGTATAAGTTCCCAGACTCAATCCTTCATTAACAACATCAGGATTATAATCCTCTAAATTCAATTCTCCATCAAAATCACAAATATTGAGATAAGGTATCTCCGCTAAAATAGGCGCATCTCGTACGATTACCGATTGAGTTTGTGTATAATCAACTCCATTAACATGGGTATAAGTATAAGTAATCTCATGTTCTCCAATACCTGCAAGGGCTGGATTAAAAGTAGCAGTCGATAAAGAGTCTCCATGATCTGTAATACCAGGACCTGTAAAAACGCCTTGCGTCGAACTCTGATCTATAATATAAGATAGATTCAAACTCCAATTTGTCAAAGCGGCATAATCCTCTCCTGGCTTATGATCTATCAGAATAAGTGACCATTCTCCATTAAGAGGACATCCCAATATTTCTGCAAAACTTTGCTCAGGTAAATAAAAACCTTCTGGAACAACGTCATACTCTTGGGCTTGTGGAAATGCAACAGAAGCCGTATCTGTGAAGGTATAGATTCCCATCAAATCACTCCAACTTCCAGTTACATTATAAATATTGGGATAACCAGGACGATTGATAAGAATAATAGTTTCATCACAAGGAGTTATCAACCCAATAGATAAATCTCCCATCCAAGTATGGTCAATATCAACTGAAACAGAAATATTTGCTGTAGATATTAAAAGATAGTCAGGAGGAAATTCATCTACAGTAATTGTAGAAATTTGTTCATCAATTGAACCATCAATCTCAAATCCTATTTCGGAAACTTCAATAGTATCCATAATTGACTCTAAAGGACCAGGAAGTCCTTGAATAATTACTGAATCTTCATTGATACAATATATATTGTCTAGGTCTTCAATAAAGACCTCTACATTTTTGGTAATAAACTCTGGCAATCCTACTGTTGCAATACAATCTCCATCCGAAAATCCAATGCTCCAAGAAATCAATGTTCCAGGAAAGAAGTATTGTCCTTGATCGATTACTGTCAAGGTCCAATCTCCACTAGGATCTTCACCATTAAATGCAACAAATGATTCAATAGGTTGCCAATCTCCAAAAGCAGTACCATAATAATCGGTAATACTTTGAAGTGTATTCATAGAGAAGCAGACCTCTGTACCACTAAAGACGACTCCAAAATCATCTGTAAATTGAAAATCACCAGTAATCGCAGCAGTATCACACAACACAATGGTCGTTCCATCTGGTGAGGTCAGCAAAAGTTCAAGATCGCCAATAATCCCATGCTGGATTAATACGCATACTTCTTCCAGCTCACTACCTTCTCCCAATGGATTGGCTGTTCCACCAGCAGTAATGGTACTAGAAATACCTTCTGGTGTGTCCTGTGGAATAGTCAAATTGACATCTGAACCACAAGAAGCCCAAGCAAGATGTGTGCTTATCAAAGCTATAAGTATGTATAGTAGATGTTTTCCCATGATTATTTAAATCAACAAAATAAATGCTAGAGAAATTCTCTAAAACTCAAAAAAGTTTTGGTAATTTTTTAAGGGTAATGCACCATTTCTATATTCTTCTTTATTTTTTGGAGCGAAGGGTTGGGTCTTTCATTGTACAGGAAAGTCCCGCTATCCGTTCTCATTGCTGCTGCCTTGCCATACCGCAAGTCTTTTCGACTTGTGGAGAAGCCAGACCCAATGCAGCAATACCACTACTATCGGGGCTAGTTGGTAACAGTCGCAACCTCTATCCAGATTAATTTTAGAGAATATCTATTGGGTGCATATCAAATTAATGTAAATGCTTGCTTCACTAATAAGAAAAAATAACCTCTGCATTGGGTAAAAATATTTTTGATCTAACTGAACGAGGTCTCTCAAAGACCTTCTTTAATGTCAAAATATCATTTTTTCGACTCATCCTCACTCAAAATCTCTATTCCCAATATGCTTGGACTTATTTTTAATTATAACTTATTAGACACTGACAACATTTGCTTATCCCTATATATTTTTAAGGAATATTCAATGCATTTTTGTCTAAATGACAAACAATTATTTAAGAATGATTACAAACAGTGTAAGTTTTTGGTAAAAGTTTAACGGTTATAGCAACT
>JAHDBB010000164.1 GCA_020630635.1 Chitinophagales bacterium | reverse complement strand
GAGCGATTTCATCCAAGAAAGACTCAACGGCAAAGTTATTATAAGACAAGGAAACAGACCGCCACCAACCCATCGTGATTTTACTTTCGACCAGCGCAAATTTGGTGCGAATATTGGGGATATGATACAACAAAGACTCATTGATACCGCCATACATTTCACCATCGGCAGTTTCCATTCCATAAGTCGTATTGACCGCCGTAGAAGCCAACAAGCAATCCCACGCTTGCAAGTTCTTCTCTTGATCTATAAACGCTTGCATTCTAAACAAGGTCAAAGGTCGATAAAATCCATGTTTGGTGTCATCTATTCTGGTCCACATCAATTTAACAGGCTTTTTGACCTCTTTAGCAATAAAGGCAGCTTCTGCAACAGCATCGGGATTGATGCGTCTTCCAAATCCACCGCCCATCAAATGCGGATGAATGCGGATGTTTTCGGCAGGAATTTCCAGGCTTTGCGAAATAATATAACTCGCCCAACGAGGGTTTTGTGTTCCCGTCCAAATCTCACAAGCATCGTCACTGACTTTGGCAATACAGTTCAAGGGTTCCAAAGGAGATTGGGACATAAAAGGCTGTTCGTATTGTATATCTAACAAAGGGCTTAAACTTTCAATGGCACTGACTATGTTCCCTTTATTAAATGCGTCTTTGCCCTCTCCTTTGTTGGCTTTATCCTTCATTTGTTGCATTAAGGTGTCAGAAGACTGTGTTTCTGCATCCGTTTTATCCCATTTTACTTCGACCACTTCTTTGGCTTGTAAAGCTGCCCAAGTCGATTCGGCTATGATGACAATACCACCTTTTACAAAGGCTTTTGGATTCGGCTCTAAGACAAAAGCATCTAAGACACCATTGATTTTCTTAGCTTCATTTGCATCAAAAGAGTCCACTTTTGCCCCGAAATAAGGTGGTCGAATAATAACGGCATAAACCATTCCTTCAACATAGGCATCACTTCCATATTTCGCTGTTCCTGTCACAATCTCTAAGCCATCTCGTTTGTCATTGACTTTTCCAATAATCGAAAATTCTTCGACAGGTTTTAAGACGATTTCTTCGAGCTTAGGAGCTTCCAGTTGAGCCGCCGCTTCTGCAATCTCGGCAAAGGCGATTTTTTTGTCAGAACCCTTATGCAAGACCCAACCTTTTTCAACGACACAATCTTGTTCTTTGACCGCCCACTTTTTAGCCGCCGCTTGAACGAGCATTATTCTAACGGCTGCCCCTGCTTGTCGATAAGTTTCAAAATTGTTGCGAATACTGGTACTTCCACCCACATTTTGATTACCAAAAGCCTTTGAATCAACAGGTGCTGCTTCGACCTTTACCTTGTCCCAATCCGCCCCCAATTCTTCAGCGATAATCATCGGGATAGCCGTAAAGGTTCCTTGTCCCATCTCCATTTTAGGGGCTTTGATAATCACCGTCCCATCGTTATTGATTTGTATAAACGCACTTAGGTCGGTTTGAGTAGAAATGATTTTAGTATCCATATTACTGACGATTTTAAAACTCATAAGAACACCACAACCCGCAAGGGTCGTGACAGTCAAAAAGCTTCTTCGATTAATTTTTTGGTTCACTTTTTTTGTTTTTTATTTTAGGAGAGAACAGACATTGCTTCGTTGTAATGGGTCTCCCTGCTATCCGTTCTTATGAATGCAGCCAACGTTTTACAAAGCCAACGCATTTACATTCATACCACTACTATCAGGTCTAGATGGTTTTGGAAAGTACTTCTTAGTTCCAGTTTTCTATGGTTTAGAAACCTGAAATATTAATTTGGTTTATGTTGATAAAAATATCTTTCAAATGATTGAAATCGTTATCGGTTGTTAGAAGTTGCAAATTAAAAACAGAAGCAGTTGCAGCAATCCATAAGTCGTTTTTTCCCATGTTTCTTGATGTATCATTAAGCTTATATACCTCATGTTTGCCCTGACTAAAGGTTGAGATTTCTGCATACTTTTCAATGATTGATTCTATTTTGATTTCGGAGATAAGAAATTTATTTAATAATCTTGTAAGACGTTCGTTTTTCTTATTTCCCCATTTATTTTGTCTGGCTATTGCTCTGATTTCTCCAACAGATACAACAGAAAGAACTAAATTGTTATCTCCATTTAAAAGTTGTAGTTTATCTTCTAGTCTTTGAGTAATTTCATTATTACGTATATAATAGAGTAAAATATTGGTGTCTAAAATATAGTTCATTTATTCAACATTGCTAAAAGTTCTTCAATAGGTTCTTCAATATTGAGAGCATCTACTTCTTCAAAAAAAGCAGTTCTTTCAAGTGGTTTATAGTTTTGTTCTTTAATCATTTGCTCTAAGGTAATATCTTTTTTGATAGGTTGAACTGCTTTCCAAAAGTCTTCATTATCTTTTATATTATGCAGTTCGTTTTCTATTCTAGAGATAGTGTACTCATCATTGAGTTTTAAGATTTCTTGAATTAATTGATATTTACGAGCATCTATATTCTTCATCCTTTTAAGTTTTATTGTTCCGAAATCTTTTGAATAGCTTTAATAATACGAGGATAAGTCCCACACCGACAGATATTTTCAGACATAGCCTCCTTGATTTCATCGACACTTGGTTTCGGATTCTTAGCGAGCAAAGCCTTTGCCGAAATCATCTGCCCCGACTGACAGTAGCCACATTGCGGTACATTCAGTTCCATCCAAGCCTGTTGGATCGGATCACTACCATCTTCAGGAAAACTCTCTACGGTAAATACCTCTTTTCCATCACAATCGGCAGTCGTAAGCAAGCAAGCCCGTTCCGCTTCACCATCGACCAAGACTGTACAAGCTCCACAAATCCCCAAGCCACAGCCATATTTAGTACCCGTCATCCTCAACACATCTCGTAAAAACCAGAGCAAAGGCATAGAGTCCTCTTTTGACTCATACATTTTATTATTGATTTTAATTGCCATTTTTGATAAGTTTAATTTGCCCAAAAATAAGATTTTTATGGGTTTATTGATTGTAATATCTTGCTTTTTTTACTTTCTTTAACACAAAGTTAATATTCAAGCTACCAAGAACTATGACGCAAAACATAGAGCAATTTGACAACTTTCAAGCACGTTTCAAAACTGTTCAGTTACCATTTGGTTCTGTCCAAAACCAACTAGCCCCGATAGTAGTGGTATAAATGCAAAAGCGTTGGCTTCATAAAACGTTGGCTGCATTTATAAGAACGGATAGCGGGACTTTCCATCACAACGAAGCTCCCAACCTTTCGCTCCAAAAACAGAAAGTCACCAGTCACCAAAAGCAAGAACTGAACCAAAATTCACCAGTCACCAAAATACTATAAAAGATGCCTAACCACTCGCTGCAAACTCTCCAAATTATAGGCAGGTAAAAACACATCTATATAAGGCAAAGCCGTCTGCATCCCCCGCACTTTCGGCTCATAATTCGGATGACCCGCTAATGGATTCAACCAAAGAACCTTCGATGCCTTGCGATGAATGTAACGCATTTGTGCCTCTAACAAATCAATGTCACCCGTATCCCAACCGTCGCTCATAATCAATACAATGCTTTTGCCCGAAAGTGTCTTATGAGCATACTTTAGACAAAAAGTCTCCAAAGAAGAACCAATGCGAGTCCCTCCCGACCAATTAGGAACCGTATTCGCAATATTGTGTAAAGCAGTTTTGAGCGTTTGTTCCTCCAATGCTTTTGAGATATATTGTAATGAAGTGCTGAATGCAAAAATATCTAAGCGTTTATAGACTCGTTTGAAAGCGTACATAAATTGGATAAGAAAGTGACTATACAACTCCATTGAGCGACTCACATCACAAATCAACACGATTTTGACCTCTTGCTTTTTGCGTTTGTGATGAACAATATCTAAAATTTCTCCACCTCTCCGAAGGCTTAAACGCAGCGTATTTTTAAGGTCAAATTGAGCCGCTTTTTTTGATTTTTGAAAACGTCTACTTTGTTGGTTGGCCAATTTTTGAGCGATGATTTTTACGACTTTATAAACCTCCTGTAACTCAGATTCATTGAAGGAGGCAAAATCTTCTTTGGTTAAAACTTCCAGGTCAGAGTAAGTCGCCATCTCTGTTTCTTCTTTCGTTTTATTGCCATAAAGCCAGTTTTTGAGGGCTTGCAATGATGGAGCTTTTTGTTGAGAAAGATCATTGCGTTTAGGCTTTTTCTCTGCTTCTTCTTTGACCTTTGAGTTGATAGCCTTATCCAATTCTTGCCAATAGTTTTTATAGAGTTTGGGGAATTTTTTGAGTTGTTTGGGAGAGCGACAAAGGATGGTTTGTAAACACAACTGCATTTGTTCGGGTGAGTCGAATGGTGAGACTACTTCTAAGGCTTGGAGTGCATCTATTTCTTCTTGTATGCCGATGGTGAAGTCGTAGGTGCGAAGGTGGCGACAGAAGGCGGTTATATTGGCGGAGAGGGAGGTTTGGCGATGGAGCATTTTAGGCAAGTTTAGATTTTACACCGACTTTTTCCATCAATTCTGCAAGAGAAAGCTGGGTTTCTCGGATGTCTTGCCAATCCTTTAAGACGATGCCCAAAGTTTGTTCCACGATAGTCTGGTCTAAATGTTCAATGTGTAGATTGGATAGAGCCATTGCCCAATCTAAGGTTTCAGCGACTCCAGGTATTTTATCCAGTTTCATTTGGCGGACTTCTTGCATAAACGCACATATTTGAGTCGCCAACTTTTGGTCAATATCGGGAACTTTCGACCTGACAATTTCTAACTCTTTGTCAAATTCGGGATAATCGACCCAAAGATAAAAACAGCGTCTTCTCAATGCTTCGGATAGTTCTCGCACTCGATTACTCGTCAAAATAACTTGTGGAATATGTGTTGCATTTATAGTTCCAATTTCTGGGATGGTGATTTGCCAATCGGACAATAATTCAAGGAGAAAACTTTCAAATTCTTCGTCTGATCTATCGACTTCATCAATGAGTAGGACGGGAGAGCGGTGGTGGGTGATGGCTTGCAATAAAGGTCGCTTTAACAAAAAATCGTCTCCAAAAATTATGGCTTCTTTTTCGGAAACGGTCTTGTTGCTTTGTTCCTGCATTTTGAGATATAACAGTTGTCGCTGATAATTCCATTCATAGATTGCCTGTGTTGCGTCTAAGCCTTCGTAACATTGTAAGCGGATCAAATCGGTATCTAATGCCTTTGCCATCACTTTGGCGATCTCGGTTTTTCCGACTCCTGCTGGACCTTCGACCAATAAAGGACGGGACAAGGTTTTCGCTAGGAAGATGGACATGATGATGGAATCTTCGGCGATGTAGCCTTGTTGCAAAAGCATTTGTTCGATTTCTTTTAAGCCTTCTTTTTTCATGTAGATAGTGACGGAGTGTCTGGTGACAAGTGATTTTTTGATTGAGAAAATTCGTGAATTTTCTTTACATCATTGGTTTTTTGTGTTGGAGTTTTAGGAGCGAAAGGTTGGATGCTTCGTCGTGATGGAAAATCCCGCTATTCGTTCTTATAAATGTGCCAACGTTTTAGGAAGCCAACGCATTACATTTATACCACTCCTATCGGGGCTATTTTGGAAGGTCTGTACTTATAGTATCTGAACCATTTAAGATAGAACGCATTCTGTTAATGTGTATTAACCACTGTTGTAGTTGTTAATTTTTCATCCCGATATTCTAGATGATATTCCTTTCCATTATTTTCAATAAGGGCTTCAAAGGGTTCAGGACTTAGTTTTTTTGAAGTCGGAAACCAAGTTTCTTTTATTTCATAGTTGGGTAAAAGAAAAAGTCCTTCTTGTGAGCCATTGGTTCCAAATCGTTTAAGGCTGCCTTTCCAAAAATCTGTTTTAAGTTCTGTTTGAAGTTGATTGTTGAGTTTTTCAACGTTATTGGTTGGCATTCCTATTTCATTTACTCCTAAAACTTTGGAAATGTCAAAATCAGCAGCATCATTGTTTTTTAAATCATACCGAACAATAAATTCAGCTATATTCCCACTTGCATCATAGAAGTAAAAAGAATCTGCATTCCAAGTTTCAAAGCGTTGGGTTTTTCTACCATTTTCAATATCTATAATATCTGTTCTTTTTTCCATCCATTCCAATGCTTGATCTAATTTATTGGCAGGAATTAAGAGGCAGTAATGGTAGAGGTGTGTTTTTTCAGATTGCTCAAATGATAAGTTGCTCCAGCCTATTTTTACAGAAAAGGAGTTGGCTTTTTTTTCTATGATTTTAAAGCCCAAAGTTTCTGAATAAAATTTTAATTCGGCTTCAAGTTGGTTGGTAAAGAGTTTTAGTTGCTTAATTTTCATTGTGATGTTGTTAAGTTAAATCAATCGGATTGCTACTTTATTATTTCATAACAATCCGATTGAAAAAGTGGTTTTATTGAAGAGCCATTAATGCTCTTTTAGTATAGACTTTTGCTAGGTGTTTGCGATATTTTTCAGAAGCATAGTGATCGCTTAAAATCGAAACACCTTCTGCTGCTAAAGTGGCGGCAGCTTCGATATTTTCTTGGGTCAAAGCCTTTCCATTCAATGCATTTTCAACAGCCGAATCTCGAAAAGGTTTAGCCGAAACGCCATTAAATGCAATGGCAGCATCTTTGACAGTATCACTATCCATATTTAAAGCAGCAGCGCAGCCGACTATCGCAAAACGAGAGGCTGGTTGTACAAACTTTTGGTAGGTTGATTTTTTAGCTTCTTTAGGTAAAAGAATGTGGGTGATGATGTCGGTTTCCTCTAATTGGGTCATAAATAAACCTTGAAAAAAGTCTTGGGCTTTGATGATGTTTTTACCTTCTTTGTTTTGGACTAAGATAGAGGCATCAGCCGCCAATAAAACACCTGGCCAATCAGCAGCAGGGTCAGCGTGTGCAATGCTTCCTCCGATGGTTCCAAAGTTGCGGACTTGTACATCTCCAATCATACCGCCTGCCTCGCTAATCATTGGATAACGTTCCTTGATTAAGGGCATATTGGCGATGTCATTGTGTGTGGTACTGGCTCCGATTGCAATGTAATCGTCGTTTTCAAAAACCCCGATCATCTCTTTGATTTTGCCTATATCAATAAGGTGTTCGGGACTATTGAGGCGCAGTTTCATAACAGGGATAAGGCTGTGTCCGCCAGCTAATAATTTGGCTTCATCTCCTAAGCTGTTGAGTAAGTTTAGGGCTTCTTCAATGGTTTGGGGTTTATGGTAAGCTACAGAAGTAGGAATCATTTTTATTTTGTTTTTTTTGGTGTTGAAAATATGGGTCCATAGTCAATGGTCGATAGTCCATAGAATGGCTCAGTTTGTGTTTGGGGCTTGGTTTTCGGTTCTTTTCGTGCATCCACCCTCTGTCCTGCGGACATCTCCCGCCAGCGGGAGACATGGTTCATTTGTGCCACAGTATTGGTGCTAAGAAGTTGTGTCTGTGGAAACTAGCCCCGATAGTAGTGGTATGAATGCAATTGTGTTGGCTTCCTAAAACGCTGGCTGCATTCATAAGAACGGACAGCGGGACTTTCCATTACGACGAAGTAACGAACCCTTCGCTCCTTATCATAAGAATAAACACTAGTCACAACCAAACTTGTCACTAACTATGTGTCTTTTTGCATGGCAGACCAAACACGTTCAGGAGTCAAAGGCATTGGGATGTCGAAAATGCCGAAGGGTGAAAGTGCATCCATTACTGCATTTACAACCGCAGGAGTCGAACCAATTGTACCTGCTTCTCCTGCTCCCTTTACACCTAATGGGTTGTGAGGGCAGGGAGTCACCGTTCTATCGACTTCAAAACTTGGAAGGTCGTCTGCTCTCGGCATCGCATAGTCCATATAAGAGCCATTCAAAAGTTGTCCACTCTCGTCGTAAATCGTGCCTTCCAATAAAGCCTGTCCAATGCCTTGTGCTAGTCCGCCATGAATCTGCCCGTCCACAATCATAGGATTGATTACATTGCCCACATCATCGACAGCGATGAAACGTTTTAAATCGACTTTGCCTGTTTCGGCATCTACCTCAACAATGGCAATATGCGCTCCAAATGGATAGGTAAAGTTGGTCGGATCGTAGAAACTTGAAAAGTCTAAACCTGGTTCTAAGTCTTGGGGATAGTCGTGAGGGACGTAAGCCGTCAGAGACACATCGCCAAAGCTGATAGATTTATCAGTTCCTTTGACCGTCCATTTGCCTTCTGCAAACTCGATATCTTCTTCGGCAGCCTCTAATTTATGAGCCGCAATTTTGCTACCTTTTTCTATGACCTTTTCGATACTTTTGACAATGGCACTTCCACCGACTGCCAAACTTCTGGAGCCATAGGTTCCCATTCCAAAAGCAACGGCATCAGAGTCACCATGAACGATTTCGACATCCTCTAAGGGAATGCCAAATTTATCGGCAACAACTTGGGCGAAGGTGGTTTCGTGTCCTTGACCATGTGAGTGTGAACCAGTATAAACGCTGACTTTTCCAGTAGGTTGAACTCGTACTTGTGCGGACTCGTATAAACCTGCTCTTGCTCCTAATGCACCGACTACGGCAGAGGGTGCAATGCCACAAGCTTCTATATAAGTCGAGAATCCAATGCCTAAGTATTTTCCATTTTTTCGGGCTTCTTCTTGTTCCTTTCTGAAGTCTTCATAGCCAACCATCTCTAAAGCACGATTTAGGACGGGTTCATAATTTCCACTATCGTATTGTAAGGCGACCTGTGTTTGATAGCCTTCTTGTTCGACTCCATCAAAAAACGGAATGAAGTTTTTGAGACGGAGTTCGGCAGGGTCTATTTTCATTTCTAAAGCAGCCGTATCCAATAAACGCTCCAATAAATAAGTCGCTTCTGGACGACCTGCTCCTCGATAGGCATCTACTGCGTTTGTATGTGTGAAAACACCATCTACTTGAACATTGATAAGAGGTGTCGTGTAAAGTCCTTGTAATAAAGTGCCGTGTAACCAAGTGGGAACGCAAGGAGCAAAGGTAGAAATATACGCTCCGATATTGGCTTGAGTGCGAACTCGTAAAGCAGTGATTTTTCCATTTTCATCGAAACCCATATCGGCTTTGGTTACGTGGTCTCTACCGTGTGCATCTGTTGTGAAACTTTCGCTGCGTTCAGCCGTCCACTTGATCGGGCGATTGATTTGTTTGGATGCCCAGATGACGAGAGCTTCTTCGGTATAATGAAATATTTTACTACCGAACCCACCACCTACATCGGGAGATAAAACCCTTACTTTGTGTTCAGGTATTCCCAGTGTAAATGCACACATTAAAAGTCGGGTTAAGTGAGGATTTTGGGAAGTGGTGTAGAGGGTATATTTGTCATAAGCATCATCATAATGTCCGATGGCACTACGGGGTTCAATGGCGTTGGGAACGACTCGTTGATTGGTGAAGTCTAAGGTGGTGATGTGGTGAGAAGCATCTAATGCCGCATCTACTTTTTCCGCTTCATTGCCTAATTCCCAATCGAAGCAAAGATTTTTGGGAGCATCTTCGTGGACGAGAGGTGCGCCTTCTTTGATGGCTTCGGCAGGATTGATGACGGCTGCTAAGGGTTCATAATCGACCATTACCATTTCGGCTGCATCTTTGGCAAGTCCATAACTGTCAGCAATGACTACAGCGACTGCATCACCTACATGTAATACCTTGTCTTTGACTAAGAGAGGATGTGGCGGTTCTTTCATTGTGTCACCGTTTTTGAAATTGACTGCCCATCCGCAAGGGACTCCATTGATTCCTGCTTCTGCTATGTCTTTTCCCGTGAATATTTTGACGACTCCTTCTAAGGCTTCGGCAGCCGTTGTGTCTATGCTTAATATTTTGGCGTGGGCGTGTGGGCTTCGGATGATGTAGGCGTAGGTCATGTTGGGTAAGACGATGTCGTCTGTGTATCTGCCTTTTCCTGTGAGGAAGCGTTTGTCCTCTAAACGTTTAATGGATGAACCTATTAAATTCATTTTGTAGTTTTTATTTTGTTTGTGTAATTTTTTTAGTGAATAGTGGTAAGATCTTCATCCTAAAGAATGAAGTAAAAAATATCTGAGTTTTATCTTAAGGAATGAAGTAAAGTTTTTTAGGAGCGAACTTTTTTACTTCGTCGTTGTGGCAAGTCCCGCTATTCGTTCTTATGCTCCAAAGCTTTTCTTGAACAGATGCTATCTGTTCTTACAAGCCCTTACTTTTTGGAGCATACCACTGCTATCGGGGCTATTTTTGTAAGGTCCTAACTTCTTAGTGTCAGTAGGGGCAGTTCGTGCGTCCACCCTCTGTCCTTCGGACATCTCCCACCAGCGGGAGACACCGTTCATTCGTGGAAATTTGATAACTTCTGTTTTGTTTTTGCATGAAAGCTGCCAAATTGCTGTGTGTTTTGTGCTACAGTTCTTGTTTCTTTTAGGTGGTGGCTTGTTGCATTTTTTTGGCGGCGTATTGGATGGATTTTATGATGTTGTGGTAGCCTGTACAGCGACAAAAGTTGCCTTCTAAAGCGTGGCGAATTTCGGCTTCGGTTGGGTTGGGATTGTTGGCTAAGAGGTCGCTTGCCATCATGATCATGCCTGGTGTGCAGAAGCCACATTGTAAGCCATGTTCTTGGTGGAAACCTTCTTGGAGGGGATGGAGTTCTCCGTTTTGTGCCATTCCTTCGATGGTGGTAATTTCGCAACCGTCTGCTTGGGCGGCAAGCATAGTACAGGATTTGAGGGCTTTACCATCTAGTAATATGGTACATGCGCCACAGCCGCTAGTGTCGCAACCGACATGGGTTCCTGTGAGTCCCAGTGTTTCTCGGAGGTAGTGGACAAGTAAGGTACGGGCTTCTATTTCGTGGGTGTGTTTTTGCCCATTGACGGTAGTGGAGATGGTTACATTCATAAGCGTTAGTTTTTATAGTTTGTGAAATAAATCTGGGGAAATGGGTTTTATGAAGCAACAAAATTTACTTAGTTTGCTTAAAGTTAAAGAAAAAAAATTATAATATTTAGGATTTGGGTATAAAATTGTCATTTTGACACTTATGAGTGGCTGGTGGCTGGTGACTGGTGACTGGTGACTGGTGACGAGTGACTGGTGACGAGTGACTGGTGACGAGTGACGAGTGACTGGTGACGAGTGACTGGTGACGAGTGACTGG
>JAHDBB010000163.1 GCA_020630635.1 Chitinophagales bacterium | reverse complement strand
ATTTTCTCCACCAACCAAAGCAGCCCCACACTCAATAAAAACAATCCATACCACCAATACAAAGGAATCAAGGAATAAACGAAAGCATTTATATTTTCAAATCGACGATTTTTTTGATCTTGATGCCAAGCCTGCATTTGTTCGATTTGGCGACCTATTTTTAAAGACTTCCAATCATCTTCAGAAAAAACATAAAAAGGCTGTTTTAAAGTGTTTTTTTCTGTAGAAAGTTGATGCCAACCCGATCGATTAAACCAAAAATTACCCGACCACTTAGAAGATATAAATGCATCTTGTTTTAACGACACATCACTGACCAAACTATCTTCAAAAAAGACTTGTCCAAAAGGTTTGTTTTCGCTCGTATTAAGCTGTAAAAGGGTAGGAGTATTTGGAAAAATAAGCGGACTTTGACTCGCCGACCAAACATTTCTTTGTATGTTTTTTTCAGTAAACGCATTCAAGATTTGTGTCCAAAGTAAGTCATAAGTTGAAGTCTTTCCTTCCAAAATAAAAGGATAAGTTTCCGATAATAGCGAAATCCCGACTTTACCCAATTCCAAGCGATCAAAAGCGACTAATGAATTGCCATATGTATCTTCTAAAATCGGCTTTATTGTATTTCGTTGTTGAATATGGGCTGGAAAAGTCGCTACTTTCACTTTTTGATTTTTCAAGGAAACCAAACTCTCCAAACTTTTGTTTCGCTGCAATTTTAAGGATTTAAAAAGACTTTCTTGGGCGATTAGATTTTCTAAATCATCCAATTGATTGCTCCAAGTTAGTATTGAAAGACCATTCTTGATAGCTATTTTGAGACGTTGTTTTTCCTTGTCCGAAAGCTGTCTAAAACTTTGAGTATCCAAGATCAATAAATCATTTTTTTGAAGCAAAGAGTTGGTCAATTGAGACCAGTCAAAACGTTTTTGATTGATAAAATCATAGCGATATTTGTCCTTAGAAATATTGGAACGAAGTAAGATAGAATGACCTTTTTCTTTGAGCCAATTTTTCAAAGAATTGCTTTCAAAATTCGGAAAAGCATTGAGTTGAATAATCGAAAGACTTTCATTGTCCTCAACAATTATTGGTAGTTTTTCGGCTTCGATAATTTGAGAAAGACTATCTTTTAAAACCAACTCATTTAAAAAAAATCCAGCTTGCTTTGGAGTATAAACAAAGGTGAAATCTTGAATAGAATCAGGTGCAATTTGGATAGAATCTTTAGAATTTCCAATCGCTTCAAAGACGAGATATTGGCTTTTTTCTGTATCGTTTTTCACGCTTCCATTGACTAAAAAATCTTTATAAATATTGTCCCTTTTTGTAAATGAAATAGCTTGAATACCATCTGGTTTTTCATTAAGTAATAAGCGAATTTTAAAGTTTTCTAATTTCGATAAAGATGTAGTAGGAAGTCCATTGCCCAAGATAAAAAGACTGTCTGTTTTAGCTAAATATTCTTGAAAATTTAAAGTATTTTGATAGTCAATTGTAGAAGCATTGGGATATTGATTTTGGAGTTCTTGTAAACGGTTTTTATCATAATCTTCTGTCAATAAAAGTAGCTTTTTTTGCTCTTTTTTTTCGATAAATGCAGGTTGTAATCCCAACAATAAAAGAGAGCCAACCATCAATATATTGAGAGGTAAACGAAGCCAAAGAAAAGACTGATTTTTGCTTTTGAATAATAAAAAGAATAGAAAAAATAACAATAAGATACATGTCCCCCCAATATAGGGTTGATAAGCACTCGGTGTTAAAAAATGAATGGAAGACATAAGCAATAATTAAAACTTTCCAATCTTTTTCAAGTAAACTTCTTCCAACAAATCCGTCGTTTTGGGCTTTTTAGCCAAAGGTGCATCCTCCAACGAAATCGCTTGACTCAAAACTCTTTGAATATATTTTAAATCCATTGAAATATCTTTTACATTTACACCATTTTCGATACTTTTAATAAACTTTAAAGCCTTCAAATAAGGCTTGCCTTTTTCAGTAATAATGATCGCCAATTCATCACCAGCCGCCAATAAATTTTGTCGAAAATCATTATTGACCTGATCCTCTTTTTCCAAGAGGTTTTCAATAGATTGAATCGCTTTTTTGATATGAGGATAAGTCTTAGGTTTTTTATTTTGAGTTTGAAAACGCTGTGATTCAATGTCCTCTAATTCACCACTCCATCGCTTTTCCATTTTTAATTTAGGAGCTTCAAATCCCACTCTTTCCACATAAATACGAGAAGATTGTTGAACTTCTTTCAGCAGTTTCAAAGCTCGATTTTCATAAGGCAAGGCTAGTTGAGGTTGATGCATTCTAAGATGCAATTCAGCTTGCCACATTTCATTTAAAGCAGCTCGTAATTTTGTTTTAATATTGTCATCAAATAAGGTCGCTTCTTCTCCTGCGTCATGGAAATGGACAAAAGGTTCTAATAAATCTTCGACTGCTTCCCCGTCCTCATTTCTTTCTGTAATCTCATGATGGTGATGATGCTCATGTTCTTCGGTTGTTGCTTGCGGTTCGTGTTCCTCGTGATGATGTGCATGTTCTTCGTGATTGTGTTCACAGTTTTCATCATGTTGATGTTCGTGTTCCTCATGATTATGTTCACAATTTTCATCATGTTGATGCTCATGTTTCTCGTGATAGTGTTCACAATTTTCATCATGTTGATGTTCTTCGTTGTGGTCATGTTCTTTGTGTGGATGGTTGTGTTCTTTGTGGTCGTGTCCGCTATGATCGTGTGATGCATGTCCACCACTGCTACTTTCAAACTCTTCTCCCAAAAACTTTCCATATCGTAAACGCAATATTTTTTGGTCGATGCCAATAGAGTTGCTTTTGTTTTTAAAAGTCGTTGGATCTAAGTCCTTTTTTTCAGCCAATAATTTTTCCGTATCAATGATAATTTGTCGTTGACTCCGAAAGTAGGCAGGCATTCGGTCAACTCCCAAACGGTCAGAAACAATGGAGGCTTGAACAACGGTATCTTCTAAGGCGATGATATACGTATTGCTTTTAGTTTGCTGTGGATTGGGACTTTTATTATCCGTTGCTGACACATACCAATACAATTCATCCCCCGCTTGCATTGCTAAGTTTTTGAGCAAAATATCAAAAGCTTGTTGATGGGTTTTTCCATGGGTTTTAAAATGAAAAGTCGAGTCTTTGAAAATCATATTTTCACCACTTCCTCGACTGACCAATGTATGTAATTGCATCTTGGATAATCCAAAATCGTCTTTAGCTTCCCATTGAGTTGAAAATTTTGCTAAAGAATCATAAGGAATAGATTGATAATTTTCTGTTTCAGGAATCAAAATCGTTGGCGGAAGGTCTTCTTTGATTTGATACGTAAAATAATCACTATACTGGGTGAGTGTATCATTGAGCATATACGCAAAATGATAAAAGCCATTTTTAGTCAAAGTCTTAGAAATTGTAAAAGTCTTTTGCTCACTGGTTTTTAAGTCAAAATCTCGATTATTCAGATTCAATTGACAATTTTGGATTTCACTATCAAAATGCAAAGTCCATTTTACTTGAGAACCTTCCATGACTTTCAAATCCTTAAAATCATCCGCTTTCCAGCTTTTTAAGTTGGTATAAGTCGGTGGAAAAACTTGAATACTTTGAGCGATTAGTTGAGGGATTGGTGCTTTTACTAATTTTTCTTCCTTTGAAGTTTCAACAGCAGGAATAACCGCTTCTTTGATGGTAACAGAAGCTTGATTAGAGTTCAAAAAGTCGGGTAAATTCCAACTAGCGAACAAGAAAATAGTTGTTAGAAATAAGAAAATGAATGCTTGATACAAACGATGAGGCAGACAAATTTTAGACTTGATGGTCTCAAAGGTTTGGATCGTTTTAGCTTGTTGCAATTGGGATAAAGACCCAAGATTTTCTTTTTTCTCTAATAACAAAAATGCACTATCTTCTAATTGAGTGTAGTTTAGGTTGAGGTAGCTAGCAACGGTTTTTTCGGTAAGTATCCTATGTGCTTGATTCTGAATAAGATAAATAAAGGTCAGAAGACTACTAATCCCGCTTGATAATCCAATCCAAAAGGGCGAAAAATAGCTAAAAGCTCCTAAAATTGCCCCTACCAATAAGCCCACACCAATCGCCCAAACACTTTGCTCCAAGATTTGCAAGTATTTCCACTTTTTTAGAATCTGATTAATTCCTTTATGTGTATGACTATCCGACAATTTTGGTATCTTTGCAGCCTTTAAGAAAATAGTAAATTGAGAATTTAAAATGTTTTTAAAAATACATCCAGACAATCCAGAACCCCGCAAAATCAAGCAAGTCGTTGAGTGTTTACAAGACGGGGGCGTTATCATATATCCGACAGATACCATATATGGCATTGGTTGCGACATTAATAAACTTCGAGCTGTCGAAAGAGTTTGTAAAATTCGAGGAATTGATCCTAAAAAAGCCAATCTTTCTTTTGTTTGTAAAGATTTGAGTCATTTGGCAGACTACACCCTCAATTTTGACAAAACTGTGTATAAGGTCATGAACAAACATTTGCCTGGACCTTTTACCTTTATCCTCAAAGCCAGCAATATCGTACCTAAGTTGCTAAAATCCAAGAAAAAGACGGTGGGAATTCGGGTTCCAGACAATAATATTGCTTTGGACATTGTACGCACTTTGGAATATCCCATTTTGAGTACCTCTTTGAGAAAGGATGATGACATCGTAGAATACGAAACCGATCCCGAAGAAATCTATCACCAATACCAAAATGAGGTGGATATTGTCATTGATGGTGGATATGGCAAAAACCTTGCTTCTACGGTGGTCAATTGTGTAGAAGGAGAGATAGAAATCCTTCGACAAGGAGCTGGAGAGTTGATTTTGTAGTAGCGAAAGGTGAAAGAAGTCGATGGTTTTTCAGTCCATAGTTGATAGTGGTGGTTTTATTTTTTTAGGAGAGAAAGGCAAGTTGCTTCGTCGTGTTGGGACTCCCCGCTATCCGTTCTCATTCGTGTAGCCAAGTTTTATTAAGCCAACGCTTCTACACGAATACCACTACTATCGGGTCTAGATCGTTGAGGAAAGTACTGCTTAGTACCAGAGGTTGTGACGAAGGGACGAACTGTTCATATTATACATGTTGGGACGGTGGGACGTGTTTTTTATAAAACCGAAAAAATATCCCCTTGTCTCCAAACCAAGAAACAAACTAAAAAACGTCCCGTCGTCCCAAAAACCACAAAAAGAACCAAAATTTAACATACTAAAGTTAAAAATTTTTAATTGTTTCGATAGCTAATTTTTAAGTACGAAATTCGCTAAGCTGGTTTTGCTTGATTCTTTAGGATGGAGCATACAAGAAATGAAAAAAGAACAATAAACGTTCTGCCCTTTCAAAAATAGCCCCGATAGTAGTGGTATTGCTGCGAAGAAAGGCATTGTAGGAACAGATAGCATCTGTTCTAAGGCTAGAGCAGCAATAAGAACGAATAGCGGGACTTTCCAATGCAACGAAGGACCCGAAAGTTCGCTCCTAAATAAAAGAAAGCTAAAAAACTAAAACCATAAAAATCCCCAAAAACTCAATAATTGAATGAATAAACTAATACTTAAGTGTTTGCTCTTGTTATTTTCGATAGGAGTGGTGGCACAAACAGGAGATATTCGAGGATTTGTATACGATGAATCCAATGGAGAACCCATCATCTTTACCAATGTCGTTTTGGAAGGAACCACAATGGGGGCAACAACCGATATTAATGGTTTTTACTCCATTACCAAAGTAGAACCAGGAACGTACACCGTTGTTTGTTCATATATTGGATACGAAACAGCTAAGGCAGAAGTAGTAGTAGAATCAGGAGGGATTGTCAATCAAAAGTTGTTTTTGAAAACAGGAGGTGGGGTTGATTTGGATGTAGTAGAGATTTCTGCCGACAAACAGGAAGCCACCACAGAGGTCAAAACTTCGGTCATCAAAGTGAGTCCAAAACAAATTAACAAAATCCCTTCGGTGGGAGGTGCACCTGACCTTGCTCAATATCTCCAAGTTTTGCCTGGAATTGTCTTTACAGGAGATCAAGGAGGACAATTGTATGTGAGAGGAGGTTCACCCATTCAAACCAAAGTATTATTGGACGGTCTACGAGTTTACAACCCCTTTCACTCCATTGGTTTATTCTCTGTTTATGAAACCGACCTTATCAAAAATGTGGATGTCTTGACAGGAGGATTTGGAGCCGAATATGGTGGAGCGATTTCAGCCGTTGTAGATGTAGCAACCAAAGATGGGAATAAGAAAGAATTAGAAGGCTCTTTTTCTGCTAATCCTTTGATGTCTAAATTAGTGATACAAGGACCTTTAAAGCCACTCGGTGAAAACGGAAACAGTATCTCCTATATCCTTGCCATTAAAAACTCTTACCTTGATAGAAGCTCACCTATTTTCTATCCTTATATCAATGCGGCAGATGACCCTGAAAACCTGACAGGTGTGGAAGGCTTACCTTATAATTTCAATGACGTTTACGGAAAAATTTCTTTTAATTCAAGGTCAGGAAATAAGCTCAGTTTGTTTGGATATAACTTCCAAGACAATACCAACTTTGAGCAAGTGTATAAGTGGCGAGCATCTGGTGGAGGCGGTAATGCGATCATCGTTCCAGGACGTTCCAAGTTTTTGATTGATACCAAATTTGCCTATTCATCTTACAATGTTGATTTATCAGGAACGGTTTTAGATGATAAATATAGTGCCGTCAATGGTTTTAATTTGATCGTAGATTTAAACTACTTTTTACCTAGAGGAAAAATGGTTTATGGAATCGACATTGCAGGATTTAGAACCGACTTTAATTTTACAGATAATATCGGAATCTATCGAGAAAATCGCCAAAATACAACAGAAATAGCGGCTTATTTTATGTATAAAGCCGAGTTGGGTAAATTGGTGATAGAGCCAAGTCTTCGATTGGTTAATTATGCTTCATTGAGCAACTTTCAGTTAGAACCTCGCTTTGGATTAAAGTATAATGTTACCAAAAAATTGCGCTTTAAGTTGGCGGCAGGAAGATATACACAAAACTTAATTAGTACCAAATCAGATAGAGATGTTGTAGCCTTATTTACGGGTTTCTTATCGGCTCCAGAAGAAGAGCTTTTTACCTATGATGGAGAAGAAACTAATGGAAATATCCAAATTGCCAATCATGCTATTGTTGGTTTTGAGGTAGATGTGACTAAAAGAATCAACCTCAATATCGAAGGTTACTACAAAGATTTTGAACAACTGATTAATATCAATAGAAACCAAGTTTTTCCTGATGATCCTGAATGGGTCGTCGAAGATGGAGAAGCGTATGGCGTGGACTTCTTAGCCAAATATGATTATAAACGCTTGTATGTTTGGGGGGTTTACTCTTTAGGATTTGTAAAGAGAACAGGACCCAATGGACAAGGTGGCGTAGCGACCTATCCACCACACTTTGATCGCCGACACAATTTGAACTTCTTGACGACTTATGTATTGGGAGCTGATAAAGACTGGGAAGCATCGGTTCGTTGGAACTTGGGTTCTGGTTTTCCATTCACTCAAACACAAGGCTTTTATGAAGCCATCGACTTTTCAAATGGATTGAATACCGACTATCTATCAGAAAATGGAAGTTTAGGAGTTCTTTATTCTAGTGAACTGAATGGTGGACGATTACCTTATTATCACCGTTTAGATTTTTCTGTGAAAAAGAAATTTACATTGGGAGCCAATGTGAATTTGGATGTAGTGGCAAGTATAACCAATGTATACAATCGAGCCAATATTTTCTACTTTGATAGAATCGAATATACCAGAGTCAATCAGCTTCCAATTTTACCGAGTATAGGATTTAATTTGAAGTTTTAATACACAAAGTATGAGAATCAAAAGCCTTCATCTCAAACATATTGGTGTATTCGATGACAACAAGATTGATTTTCCAGAATCAAGGTCTAAAGATATTGCTGATATATACATTTTTACAGGGACCAATGGGAGTGGTAAATCGACTATTTTATTTGCATTGGCTAGTGCGTTTGATTCTTTTACAGACAAGCAAGAACATAAAAATAATACAAGTAATTTCTTTTACAAGCGATTTAAATATTTTGAAAAAAATAAAGAGCATCAATACAAAAGTGAGGTAGTTATTGATTTTGAAAAAGATGCATCTGTAAAAATATACGGCTGTCCTATATGTCAAGGTATACATAGAGAAACTCAAAATTCAAAAATAAAAACTTACAGTACTTTTATTTTGTCCCAACTTCCCCATCAACAGGAATTTGAATTTGTTGCTTTTGCTTATTCAGGCTATCGTTATGTAAAATCTGAGACCATCAATACCATTAAAATTTTTGACGGGAATCCATTAGCTCAATCTTTAGAATTTGTCAAAAATCGTTCAGAATTTAGTAGCGTTTACTCTATTAATCAATGGATTTTAAATAACTATTCTAATGAAGCATTGCTTTTAAAAATGGGACAAGTTGAAGAAAGTAAAAAATTTGCTAGCTCTTTAGAAAATTTTAAAAAGTTTGTTTCTGATATCATTGAAAAAGAAATAGATTTTGTAGTTAAGTTAAATCCTACAAGATTGTACGTTAAAATAGATGAAGAAGAATTAGAGTTTGATGTATTACCCGATGGATTAAAATCACTAATTAGTTGGATCGGAGATTTGATGATGGTGATGGATCAACTTAAATGGAAAGATAATACACCTATTTTTGAAAGAAAATTTTTGTTATTTTTAGATGAGATAGAAGTGCATTTACATCCTGTTTGGCAAAGAAAAATACTCCCTGTTATCCAAAAACTGTTTACAAATGCTCAAATATTTGTAAGCACACATTCCCCCTTTATTGCTAATTCGGTAGATGGTGCATTTATTTATGAATTAGAATATGATAAGGGAAGAACAGAGGTAAAACCACCTTCTGAATCTAAAACAAGCAATAGTATTTCTTATACACTAAAAAAAGTTTTTGGTATTGATAGTGAATTTGGAACTTCTTTAGAAAACCAACTAAAACAATTTTATCAATTAAGAGATACTATTTTAAAAAAGGATACATCAGTCATTGACGATTTTATTGATCTTAAAAACGAACTTCTACAATTAGATGATTTGGAAGTAAATAATATTATAGAGTTTGAAGTCAATCAATTATTTAAGATAACTAAACTTAAAGAGTTGGTAGAATGATGAAATTTAATAGAGGACTTTGTCCTGAATGTTTGTTACATAAAGATAAAAATGGTAAAATCAATTGTGAAAAATGGAATGAAAAGTGGACTAAACAATTAAAGAAAAATACTTCTGCTAGATTTTCTTGGCATCAATATCAAAATCAACCCGTTAATGAAATATTGATAGATGATTTAAGAACTATGTCAGATAGCCATTGTGCCTTTTGTGACAAGTATGCACCAGAACATGATTCTGATTCTATTGAACATTTTCTTCCTAAGAAATTATATCCTTCTTTTGCCTTTACATGGGAAAACCTTTTTCTTTGTTGTGGTGGCTGCCAAAAAAGACCTAAAAACTGGAAAGACTATCATGATAAATTAGCACTTGTTTTAAAGCCAGATAAAGCAGATTACTCCTTTGATAGATATTTTCGTTTTGATACAAGGGATGGAGAAATAAAGGTCAATGAATGGAACGATTCAGAAATTGATAGAGAACGAGCAAGTATCACCATTATTTACTTTCAACTCAATGGTTTTAAGAGACCAAAAGTGAGGTTGGATAACTTTAAAAAGTTCTATGATGCCAAAGAACCTAATAAGATCAAAAAGGAATTTGATGGAACTCTAAATGAATTGCCTTATCGGTTTATATATATGTAGCAAAAACACAGCTTGAAACTCATGAAAAAAGTACTCATCATCGGTGGCACACAATTTGTCGGACGCAATTTAGTTGAACAATTGTTGTTGACCAATCAATACGATTTGACCTTATTTAATCGAGGCAAAACCAATCCAGATTTATTTCCAGAAGTTAAGCGTATTGTTGGAGATCGAAATACAACTGATCTGGATAAAGTGGCAGAACAAAATTGGGATTGTATCATAGATATTTCATGTTATTATCCCAATCCTTTGGAAGATTTTGTCCAAAAAATTAAAGGCAAAGTCGGACGCTATATTTTTGTTTCGACAGCAAGTGTGTATGATTTGGAAACAGGAAATAAGGACGGATATATGACTGAAGATTTTCCTCGATGTTCTTATAATGAAGCAGATAGGGTAGATGAAACTATGCAGACTTATGGCAAACGAAAAGTTGCTTGCGAAGATGTCTTATTAAATCAAGATGGGTTAGATGCTATTATCTTACGTCCAGCATTGATTGTGGGACACTATGATTATACAGACCGTTTGTATTATTGGTTTTATAAGACGAAGACCCAAGATAGCTTTATCATTCCCAATGAAGGAAAGAATCTTATCTCATATACCGATGTATTGGACTTTTCAAAAATGATGATGCAAGCCATTGATATTGAAACTCGACATCAGGTTTACAATGCGAACAGTTATAATGCTTCACTAGGAGAATTTGTTCATTTGACTGCTAAATACTTAAATAAAGACTTGAATTTGGTGAATGCAAGTCCAGCCTTTATCGAAGAACACCATATTGCGATGTGGACAGAATTACCTTTATGGGTAGAAGGGAATTTTTTCACCAAAGATAATTCAAGATTGCAAAAAGATTTTGGTTTTACTTTTAGCACGATAGAAGAGACGACGCAACGATTGATGGATTACTACGGCAATCATCTGAAGTGGCGAGATGTGAGAGAAAGTAAATACGGTCAGTTATCTATGACCTCTGAACGAGAAGCCGAATTGATGAAATTGTTGGTATAGTTATTGGAAATTGAGAAAAAAATAAGTATTGAGAAAGGCGAATAAACGAAAGTGTTTATCCGCCTTTTTTTATATGTAGGGAACAACAAATAAAACAGTTTGATAAGGGAGTGTACTTACTCAAATAGACCCGATAGTAGTGGTATAAATGTAATGCGTTGGCGACCTAAAACGCTGGCACATTTATAAGAACGGATAGCGGGGAGACCCGTTGCGATGAAAGAGTAATAACCGTTCTCT
>JAHDBB010000162.1 GCA_020630635.1 Chitinophagales bacterium | reverse complement strand
ATCAAAAAGTCTCTTTGTTACAAATGAGGAATTTATTATTTAACCATTACTAAATTAGACAGTTTATGCAGTCAGAATATTTGATTTTCGCCTTAATTTTATGCTTTTTTGTGCAGTGTAGTAGTGATACGAAACCTGCTGAAAAAGCAACAAAAACGCCTTCGGCAACCGCTCAAAACGCTGTTAATCAGCCTAAAGAGAAACGTAAAAAAACCAAAAGTATCTTGTTTTTTGGGGATAGCTTGACAGCAGGATATGGATTGGAGAAAGCACAGGCCTTTCCTGCTTTGGTTCAAGAAAAAATCGAAGAAGCGGGATTGTATTATAATGTGATCAATGCAGGAGTGAGTGGAGAAACGACGGCTGGCGGATTGAGAAGAGTGGATTGGCTCTTGAAAAATCAAGTAGATATATTTGTCTTGGAATTGGGGGGAAATGATGGCTTGCGTGGAGTCAGTCCTAGTGAAACATTGAAAAATCTACAAAGTATTATTGATAAGGTCAATACCAAATACCCTAAAACGAAAATTGTGTTGGCGGGTATGGAAGCTCCACCCAATATGGGCGCAGAATTTACCTCGCAATTTCGCAATAATTATAAGAAATTGGCGGCAGAAAATGATGTGACCTTGATCCCGTTTTTATTGGAAAAAGTGGCTGGAAATCCTAAGTTTAATTTGGAGGATGGCATCCACCCCAATGTGGAAGGACAAAAATTGGTAGCAGAAACCGTTTGGGAGTATCTAAAAGGTGTTTTGTAAAAAATTATCGAGTGATTTGTACGCCTAAGCATCTTTGAGGACAGATTTGTTCACAAGGAACTGGCAAATCTGTCGTAAAGGTATTGAATTGCGCCCAAGAGTTCATAACAGTGGATTGGTCAGAAGTAAACATGTACATGCATTCGTCATTGACGTAATCCATAAAGTTCATAAATAAATCTTGTGATCCACAACTGGTTGTAGTGGGTCCTAAATCTGGACAGCCTCCATGTGCTTCGGAAGAGGTGGGTGTATCGGTAATGTTGAAAGGTGCTTCAAAAACAGAGTCATCACACGTACAATCCGGTTGATTATCCACTTCGTCACAGAAAACGTGAAACAATCCTAAGTAATGTCCGACTTCATGGGTGGCGGTTCGACCTTTATTGTAGATACCATCGGTAAAACAGCCTCCACCTGGTCCGATAGTCGTGGCTCCTGCATCTGATAGACAAGAAGGAACATCGTCCGAACCAAAAGCACAGGCATTGATAATAGTCGTTGTTCCAGAAAAATCTCCTGCTACAAAGGATAATCCTAGATTTTCATAGTCTTTGACGACGACCAAATTGATATAACCCGCCCAGTCTGCTCTAAAAAAAGTATCGGTTACTTCATTGTAAGTGATCGCTAAATCTCCTTCGGCAATACCTGTTCCTGTCGGATGATTGTAGGTAGCTAAACAGAATTCAATACAAGGATTACCTAAAACTGTGTTGGGAAAACTATCTGCAACGGCTGCCCATTCACTAATATCCGTATTGGTTGCTGAATAGTCTTCATTCAGAATATCAATTTGGTTGGCAGCCAATGTTTCCAAACAACCAATATTGGCTTCAGAGACATCTACGCCTTGATAGTGAATAGCCACAGGAAGAATCACCGGACCATTGCTACAATCAGGGTTTTTGAGTGAAGCTGTTTTTTGGACATATTTTTGGAAAGCTGCTTTCTGTTTTTGATACTCTTGTTGCCAAACAATATCTTGTCTGAATTTTTCCATTGTCCCACACTGTCGTTGTTGCGCCCATACAGAACAAGATATTAACATCCCTATTCCTATAAGCCAAAAAAGTTTCTGTATCATGTTCAAAGAAATTGCTCTTTTATACTTATACGGAATTTATACAAATGTGTTTTCTTTGATTTCAATTAAAAACATAACATAAAAAACCCATACATAGTATTCTATAAAGCAATTATTCACAAAAACGTTTACTTGAACCTAAAAGCTCATTGGCTCTTTTTCCTCCATTATATGACAAATTTGTAGCCAACACCTCTTACCGACTGAAAAAATGCTGGATTCTTGGAATCTTCTTCAAAATATTTACGAAAAGCAAGTATAAAATTGTCGATGGTACGGGTATTGGGATAAACATCGTACCCCCATACAGACTCTAATATATGCTCACGGGAAACCACTTGATTTTTTCTATCAATCAATAACTTGAGCAACTTTACCTCTTTTTTGGTCAAATCAATTACCCCTTTTTGACAATCAGCCTTATAAGTTACAAAATTGACCTTATTCTTGCCAAATTCATAGACTTGGAAATCTTCCTCTTTTTCGGTTCCTTTAAAACTGTGTCGAATCAAATTTTTGACTCTCAATAAAAATTCTTCTAGGTTAAAAGGCTTGGTCAAATAATCATCTGCTCCTTTTTTTAAGCCCAATACTCGATCTTGTGCTGAATCTTTGGCGGTCAAAAATAAGATGGGTGTGTCGTGATTTTCAAGCCGTATTTGTTCACAAACTTGTAAACCATCCATTTCGGGCAACATGATATCTAGTACCACTAAATTGAAGCGTTGCTCTTTGAATTTTTTGATGGCATCCAATCCATTATCTACTGCTACAACTTCGTAGCTTTCTAACTCCAAATTCATTTTCAAAGCTTCTTGTATATTTTCTTCATCTTCTACTAATAATATGCGAATGTCCATGTGTTTAAGTTTTTTAATTGGTGAATGTATGTGAGTTTATGTTTCTAACTCCTAATATTCAAAAATAATTTTGAGAAATCTGTAATAAGAATGTCATATTCATCAGTGAAATTCATCTATGCTTTTGGATATTTTGTACAAACATGTAAAACAGCTTTTTACAAATAACAAAATAGATATAACCAATTTTATTTACAAATGTACTTTTTTTCAACCCTAATACATTAGTGATAAAAAGCATTTGAATAGCAAAGGCAAATAAAACTATACACATTCTTTTTATTTCTCATACAAAACTGATTATCAATACTTTGCGAACAAAAGTTAGAAAGCTTCGTATGCCTCTCCTATGATATATCACATCCCAGTATTTTATTAATTATCTCATTTTGCACCCATCACTATTAGAAATGGAACAAAAATAAATGTTCATTTATTTCCTGTCCATTCCTTTAAAAGCAACTTTACCCTTTTTATCTAGAATAAACAACTTCTTTTAAAACTAATTTAAGATAAGTGGTAAAAGATTATTTAGTAACCTTTATACCAAAGACTTATCAATGGCTTTCAACAAAAACGTATGCCTCTCCTGTCTCTGTTTATTGATAGCATTGGGGACAGTAGCACAAAAAAATTATGACCTATCAGGTTCTGATGATGGGGGAAGTCCTCCCTTTGATCAATCTACTTGTGTATCATCCGAAGTACGATCTACTTTATTAAGCAACATTCAAGAGAACCTCCAAAATCTTCCATCGAAAGGTGGCTTAAGTTGGGGGGATGAATCAGAGGATCTTTCTGAAGCTAGCTCTACAGATCCTGTACTTTTTGAGTTTCCTTTACAACAAAGCAACTTTTATCAAGGTTGTGGTTTTTATGCCGTCAGTGCTTATGTGGACCATGTTAATGGTTCTCAAGCTGGCGATTACCATTGTGGTTTCAATAGCTACAATAATCATTCTGGAACAGATTACACCCTTTGGCCTTTTGATTGGTTAATGATGGATCAAGAAGTCGGACAAGTCATTGCAGCGGCGGATGGTCTCCTTATAGCCAAAGATGATGGGCATTTTGACGAACAATGTGCCAATGGTCTTAGCTATCATTGGAATTATGTAGCCATTTTACATGCCGATAGCAGTATTACTGTTTATGGACATTTAAAATCAGGTTCTGTGACTCCGAAACCTATTGGTTCTGCTATCAGTGTAGGAGAACATTTAGGTACAATAGGAAGTTCAGGAAATTCATCTGGTCCACATTTACACTTTGAAGTAATCGATCAAGCAGGCAATATTATAGACCCTTATTTGGGAGATTGTAACAGTTCTACGAGTACTTCTCGTTGGGTAGATCAACCTTCTTATCATGCTCCGAGTATCAACAAAGTCAGTACCCACGCCAACCTTCCAGACTTCAACTGGAATGATTGTCCAGAACGTCCCGTTCCCAATTATCAAGATGAATTTTGCTTAGGAGAAACCATTTATTTTATGAATTTCCTAAGTCATATTGATCCTTTTGTTTCTGTTTTTAATAATATTTATCGTCCCGATGGTAGCTTGTATGACTCTTGGGCGCGCTCCTATGCTTTTGGTCTCAATGACCCTACTCATCAAGAAACGTATTATTGGTGGAAATCTTATGAGATACCCGTAGATGAAATGACCGGTACTTGGACGTATGAGGTGATTTTTGCAGACAAAACTTGTAGTCATCGCTTCGATATAACGAGTCCCGATTTGCGTTTATATCAGTCTTTATATCCAACCATGAGCAAAATAAGTGATACCGTTACTTACAACATCACCATTGTCAATGAAAGCAATTGCGATGTTCATGATATAGAAGCCACTGCTTATCCAAATGGGATTCTTGGAGGACACAATTATACCGCTTCACAAGGTAGTTATAATAATCTGAGTGCAAAATGGAATGTAGGAACGATACCAGCCAATGATTCGGCAACCATTAGCATTTTGTACCAATCTTATCAGGAAGGGGTATTTTTTAATAAAACCGAAATCACCAATATGTTGCCTGACTCTGATGTAGATTCGACTCCTAATAATTCCGTAGAATTGGAGGACGATATGGCCAAAAGTTGTATTAGTATTCCTGTAAGTGTGTGTACCGATCAACCTTTTGAAGTAGAATTAGCCGCACCTGGTTTTTATGGGGCTTATCAATGGTTTAGAAATGGGGTTCCGATTCTTAGCGCAACTGATTCTATTTTTACAGCAACCGAATTAGGTGAGTACAATTTACTGGTCAATGGTGGAATTTTGGGATTTTGTGATCAAGAACTTTGTTGTCCTGTGGTGATAGAGGGTGGTGATTGTTGTTCGGTGCCTAAGTGTATCCAGATGACCGTTAGAAAAAGGGAGTAATGGATGACGAGTGACTTCATCCTAAAGAATTAAGTAAAACTAGTGGGGTTCGGTTCTTTCGTGGCTTCATCCTAAAGAATTAAGTAAAACTAGTGATCTTAATCCTATTCCTATTTTTGGCTAGGAGAGAAGGGATGTTGCTTCGTCGTGTTGGGTCTCCCCGCTATTCGTTCTTATCACCTTTGTAGAGCAAATTCGTGAATTTGCTCTACAAAGGTGATACCACTGCTATCGGGTCTAGTTGGATTTGAGAAGTACTTCTTAGGGACTGGAAAAAAGAATGTAAGGTGACGATGTGACGTGAAGGGACATTTTATTTTGTTAAACGACTCAACTTATGTTTGAATTAAAAAACGTCCCATCGTCCCAAAACCAAGTAATGAACTGCAAACGTCCCATCGCCCCTTTATTATACATAACGGCAAACTACTTTTAGATTCCGAAAGTCGAAAAGACTTTCCTACATTTATAACCACAAGTCAAAAAGACTTGCGGGATTGAGTAAAATTGAGGAGTCAAGTGATTTTTTGAAAAATCTAAAATTAAAATGCTTTTATGTATAATAAACGTTGAGGTCTTGCAAAATAGCCCCGAATGGATTAAATTCTAACTTTTAATTTCTAAATTATAAAACAGCTCAGTTCCTATAGGTTCTATCTGCAACAAACTAGCCCCGATAGAAGTGGTATAAATGCAAGGCGATGGCTACCTAAAACTTGGCGCATTTATAAGAACGGATAGCGGGACTTTCCAGCACGACGAAGGACCTTGCCTTTCGCTCCTAAAAATAAACAAATCTTCTAAAAAAACAAAAAACCCGTAAGTCATTGACTGACCTACGGGTTTTGCTAAATCAAATATCTAAAATCCTTATTATTTTCGATTTTTTTCTAGTAAGTATAAGAGGTGTATCAAGTAGGCAAAGATTGGACCTGCTATGGTGACACCAATTAAGTCAGAGCCGTAGATTTCGCTGTATAAAGCAAAACAGATAGCGAAGCCAATTAATGCGATAAACATCGTCAAGTACATCGCTTTGCGGAAAATAGCTGCATTGAATGGCAAGCTAAAGTTGCTACCTGTTGGTAATGGGATATTACGGCTTCCTATACCAGATAGAGCGAATTGTCTTGCAGCGATGGTTACAGAACCGAACGCCATTAATAATAAGGCTAAGGTCATCAATCCCCACTCAGAAAGGGTTGGAATGATACAAGGCACACAGCCTCCACCATTGACAATCAAACTGCCTACTGGAACGGTAGCACTACTGGCATCTAAAGTAAAGGTCGTACCAGGAGGAAGATAAATCACAACTGTATAGGTTCCATCTCCATTGTCTGTGACTGTTGCAGGAGCAGGTACGCCTGTTGCATCATAAGTAGTTACCCCTCCAAAATCAAGGGTAAGAGTTTCACCAGCCGTCCCTGTTGTAACCGTAATTTCTTCATAGAAAAAGTCAAAGTCTCCATCTGAACCTGTCTCACCTGGACCTACATTGTTAGGATTGGTACAAGAGCAAGGATCACTAATGAAAATATCAAATGGTGTGTTACAAGGTGCTACTGTAATACAATCTTCATTGCCCAATGCATAACAGAAGTCTGGAACTGGCACTACTAAACCAGGTACTAAGAAACTTAAATCTCCTGTAATAATAGTTTCTATATCAGCAACTGTTATACCAGGTGCAGGTACTAATGGTGCAAGCGCATTATAAAGATTTTCTAAGGTTCCATAATTGGGGCAAGGAGGTCCTAAAAGTAAACATAATCCTACTCCTAATGCATTAGTAACTTCCACATCTATCGCTGCTACGAGTACATCCAATTGTGTAGCATCGTGGTTGATGGCTTGGATACATGCATCTCCATTGGCTACTGCTTCTGCATTGGCGGCTGTCTCCGCAGCAGCTAAATTAGGGAATACGCCAACTATGTTACCACCTGCTCCATCTGTTACAATATATTCGGTGATGAATGGAGCCATCATATTGCCTGTACCATCTTCTGCAAAAACAAAAGGTGTATTGTCTCCGCTTCCGTCTGGGTCGGCATCACAATCTCCTCCATCGTTGCTAACCATTGGAGCAGCCGCTGTACACATCATGGTACATCCCATACAAGCCGTTCCTGTTACATCTTGTGCTGCATAACAACCATTAGGATCAACAGGGAAAGAAGCAACTGGTGCCACGCCATCCGTTGCACAAGAAACCGTCATCTCTGTTCCAGCACATTGTGTCCCATTGCCATCAAATAAAGCAGCGACCATATCCCCACAGTTGGCAGGGTCTTCTGAGACCATTTGTGCTGTAAGACTTGGATAAATTGTTACGGTTGTTTCTACTATATCACAATTTATCTCATTAACCCCATCTCCTTCAGCATCATAAGTAACAAAGAAACCTGTTACATCTCCATTCAATAAACAGACTGGTATCGTAATAGGGTCACAAGTCGTATTGATAAAAGCATTAACATCAACAGGTGAACAACCACCTCCATTTGCAGCATTACTTTCTGCAAAGAAAGCAAAACCAGCAACACCTGCTGGTGGATTAAGATTTGCCAATACATCTTCTGCTGTAGAGCCAGCAGGGCAGTTGGTAAAATTACCAGCAGCATCGACATAATAGAAAGCTATGTATCCAGATACCCCTCCTGGGAATATTGCTTGGTCATCAAAAATAGGGTCCGTCGTACAAGCTCCTGTACTATTAATATCTACTTGAAAATTAGCTCCTGTACAAGCAGTTGCTACATCAGGATCAGCTACAGAAGTACAAGATAAAGTAACACAACTACATGTCAAAGTCCCTGTAAATGGTCCTCCACAGTTTGCAGGAAAATCTGGATTAGCTGCTAAGATGTCTGCTTCAAAGTCATAGTTTAACATAGCCCCATCTGTACAATCAGCGGTAGGATCAAGCTGGGCAGTAAAACATGCATCATCCGCAAAAGTTATCATGGCATCACTATTTTGATCAAAAAGACTACCTGTCCCGTCTGTTGCAAAAGCTCCAGCAATTGGGTCACATCCGTCTGATACATCTTCAAATACTTGGTAATTGGGATAGACGGTTATTGTCAATAACTCAATGGGACAATCACCAAAAGAACTATTTGCTACTACATCTAAAGGGAATACACCTAATGTCACGTTGAGAGGATCACAAGTACTATTCACTATCCCCAATGGAAAATCAATATCAGCACACCCACCTGCATTCACTGCAACAAAAGCCAAATTAGGATTACCATCTATTAAATCTTGGAAAGTAAAATTAGAACCCATTGGGGCTTCTGCTACATTTCCCATTGCATCTACATATACGACCAATCCAAAACCGCTATTAGCCCCTAAATCAGGATTCGCAACACAATTGATTCCAAAATCAATAAAGACATTATCGCCATTACAAACGGCAGTTGGGATGCTTACATCAGGAGTCGCAGCACAAGGAGGTACGCCTGACTCTACAATATCCATACAATACTCCAATAAAATATTAACATCTGTCGGGGTACAAGGCGTTGTACCATCTGACAAGGTCGTACCTGTTGAGTAATCAATAGTATAACAAGCCGTATAGGTTGTACCAATGGTCAAACCAAGTGCTTGACCAGCAAAACCACCTCCTGGTTGATTGACTGTAATACCTTGTGTGGTTACATCTGTACAAGTAGCATCAAAAACTGTAACCGTCTCACTACCAAAACAAGAAGTATTGTCAGAAGCAACCCCTTGTAAGGGTACAAAAATAGGGTCTGGAAGAGTTGGCGTAAAGTCTGTACAAAAAGTATAAGACTCGCCACCTGTAGTGGGTAATCCTCCTAAAGCTGAAAAGTCCTGACATCCTGTACCAGAACCATCTCCTCCAAAATTGGTATTGCTGGTATTTCCACCAAAAGTACCTGGAGCCCATACAGTATTTCCACAATCGCTTGCTGCTCCACTCATCAAATCCGCACAACTTGAAGCACAAGCTGGTGGACATTGAGGCAATGCAACAGATAAATTGGTATCATCTAAACAAGAAAACTCTGCATCGTCTCTTACATTAACGGTCACATTGCCAGCAGCCGTAGGACCTATAACCGTAGCCGTCACACAAACATTACCAGCCGTTGCACCTGCTACAGCATCTGCTACTACTTGGGCATTTACTTCAATATCATACGCACCACTTCCATCCGTTACATCAAAGCAAACTTCAAAAGTCGCATCATCACCGTTACAAGTTGCTGCCGTATTTAAAGTTACATTCGTAATCGCACAGGTAGTAGCAGAAGTGATATTGTACATCCAATCTGTACAAGCATTATCTAAAGAAGTAATTGAGTAATTGTTGGCTGCTGAAGGAGGATTGGCATTACAAACAACTGGATTCATAACCCCTGTACATTCATTTTGATCGTGTGTAATTGCACCCGTTCCACAAGGATTATCCGCTGCAGTGGTAGTCGTAAAAGCATCTGCATCATAGTGGTGTCCAATTCCCATAGAGTGCAACATTTCGTGAACCAATACGGCAATATAGTCGTCCTGTGTAACTGTATTAGGCGCACATACACCAAAATTATTCATGACAAAGAATGGATTACAAGCCGTATCCCATGTATCACCACAAAGATCCATGTGTGTACCACCTGCAAAGTGTCCACCAATTCCTAATACTCCTGCACAATTGGCATCTACATCTGCAATTTGATTACAAGGATCATCAAAGAAAACATAAATCTTGTTACAATTGCTTCCAAAACCTCCTGCACAAGCTAGTGATTCGTTGGAAGCAGCCGTACAACCAGCCATTGGAGAACAAGCAGCATCTATTCCTGTATAAGAGACATTGATACCTTGCATTCCATTGAGGGCTGTAATGGCTGTTTGTAAATCAGTGATCTCTGTAGTAGTAGTTGGGTCATCTTGTGCGCCACCTGCTACACAAACCGTCCAAGTATTATCAACGAATTTGGTTTGGTCTGGTCCTTGAGGACCAAATAAAGTCGCACAATGACAAGGGGCATTATTAGGGCAAGGTCCTTTTGCATACGGGTCTGGTTCATACTTTTCATTGTTGATCTGACTGTCTTTAGCCGCCTCACTAATATACACACCTGCCTCATTGATGTCCCAAGTGGCGTTGTTATTTACAATATCTTTTAAGTGCGTGATTAGGTCGTTTTTGTTGTATCCTGCGGTGAAAGAAGCGTCCAATGGATTGGTGAAAGCAACATCTAATAAGCTAATATCGTGGGCTAGAATAGATTTGCCTTCGCCTCCAGCTTCATAGACTCCTAAAGAAAGAAAGGTAGAACGATACCCACCATTGACAGCACCTAAGAATAATAGATACTCTGTTCCTACCTGAAAATTGACATCTCCAGATATCTGAAAGGGCAATCCTCCATCTTCTCCACTATACTCCAAGAGGGGAATGGTTTGTCCGACTTCCACGCTTCCAGACACTACATCTAGAATTTCAAAATGATTGGCATAAGGATTCCCGTCAATATGTCCTGTGACTGTTCCTAATACAACTAAGTCGCAGGAATTGGCCATCTCGTCCATGTTAGCAGGCGGAAAAATCATTGTTGCGTTTACAGCTAGCGAACAGCATATCACCAGTAGAAACGTATAAATTTTTAAAAATTTTTTCATACAGTTGATGTTGTTGGTTTAGTTATAAATATTTGTTTTGTTATTAATAATTAGTAGTTGTTTTTTTAGGAGAGACCATTTCATCTTTCATCGCCTTGGGGCTTCCTGCTATTCATTCTTATTGCTGTTCTAGCCCCAGAACAGATACCATCTGTTTCTACCATGCCTTACTTCACAGCAATACCATTGCTATCAGGTCTAGTTGAATAGAGGCATTACCTTTGTCAGGTTGATCCAAAAATGTCAAAAAAAAGACGCAGTCAATAAATAAAGAGTACAATTATACTTTAAAGGAAATTAAAGCGAAGTTTCCAGTAGAAAGTAGAAGTTACTTTTCTGTAATAGTTCGCTCAAAGGTAAGAAAAACTATTTATATTATTAGGCTAATCTGTGAAATTTGTATCATAACTTTTTGGATGGTTTTTTATATTATTTAGT
>JAHDBB010000731.1 GCA_020630635.1 Chitinophagales bacterium | reverse complement strand
TCGACTGAAAAAGGAAGGCCTGTCTGGCGAAGACAAGGAAATGAACAGTCAAAACACACAGACAACGGTTTACAAAACACTTCTCAAAAACACCATTTTAATCCCAAATTCACGTTAATGCGACAATTTAAAATGCACCCAAATCACAACGCACTATCTACTCGTTCCAATCCCAAAACGCCCTCCGCAAAATCAAAAGTCGCCTGTCTCACACCTTCCAAATCCTTCGACATAAATGGCGAGCAAATCACATGCGCCTCCGCATTAGAAAAGGCTTTCACTTCCTTTTGGTCATTAGGAGTCTGCGTCAAGTTGTCAAATTCCTTGATACGTTTAATCGAAATAATTTTATCCTGTTCGTCTTTATTTTTGTAGTAGTAGCCAATAAAATAAGGAATATCTATCTTTTCAAAAACCTCATCCGTCATCGTCTCATTGACCAAATAAATCAATGCCAACAATCCTTCGATGCGATAACGATCCGTCCAATACGGTTGGGCATCTGGTGGAAACTTAGGGCTTCGATACTCCCCAATCATCTGCTTTAAAAAACGCAAGCCCCAAGGCTTCATAGCAATTTTAGACTTTTCATCATGTAAATTAAAATTGGGTGCGTACATAATCAAACCATCTATGAGATCGGGATTATTGGCAGCCAAGTAAACAGACAAAGTACTCCCCGTAGAGGTAGACATCACAATCACCTTCTCCCCCAATAATTGCCCAATCGCAATAGCTTCCTTTGCAGATTCGACCATCTCTTTCGGAGTCAATTCCTTAAACAATTCAGGGTCTTTGATGCCATGTCTTTCCAAACGATGCAAGTAAAGATTCGCTCCATATCGTTTTGCCAAATCTCTATGCAAAGGATCAGCCTCAAACGGACTTGCCGAAAATCCATGCAAATACACCACACTATAAGGCGTTTTTTTCACTCCATCATGCCATACGACTTTCGACTTATTTTCTTCTATCAAAGTGGGAAACTGACGCTCTTTTTTTTCGATATAAGCATCCAACTCTCCCAAAGATAAGTTCAGAGCTTGTATATCCGCACTATAAGCAGGATAATCTGGCTGCGGACCAGCCATATAAGCTCCTGTCAATACAAAAAAGGCAATAGCGATTCCAAAAATTATTTTTTTCATGGTTTTTAGGCTTCTCTTGGTTGTTAAACTCACTAAAATAACGCTAAATTAAGGAGAAAAGCCAATATTTAGGCGTTTTTTTGCCTGTACTGTGCGATGTTTGACCACAAAAAGCACAAAAGTATTTGAACCACAAAAAGAACGAATAAGTTTACCTTCGATTTACCAAACCGTATCTATTTCACAAGGGAATAAATTCCCTTACCGACATTAGAATCATCAACATTCTTTTTACAAAAAAAGAAACCAAGAAGTCCTGTCCCCAACCAACTAGCCCCGATAGCAGTGGTATGCTAAACGCAGCGTCGCCACTCAAATGGTGACTTCAAGTCATCATTTGAATGTGCCAAGCTTAGCATAAGAACGAATAGCGGGACTTGCCACAACAACGAAGCACTCAAAAGTTCGCTCCAAAAAAAGAACCCAAAAGTCCTATAAAAGCGACCCATCTAAGATTGCCAATATTACCCCATTTTACAATCAAAGAAAAGAAGATCTCGCTTCAATCGGATTGCTAACCACGCAAAGAAGAGGCAATCCGATTGATAAAGAGAAAGGAGCCTATTCATATAAATCGAATGAAGAGAAAAATCACAAAACGAACCAAAAAATCCTGTAAATCCTCCAATCCTAA
>JAHDBB010000161.1 GCA_020630635.1 Chitinophagales bacterium | reverse complement strand
AACTAAATAGGTCTAAATACTTACTAAAAACGACTACTCATGAGTTTTTTGGGACAATTGCGGGAGAAAGCGCATAATCGACACATCCGAAAAAGATTACAAAACCACCATGTTACACATAGTACTGTCAGCTTTTCGCAGGCCAAAAAAATAGGCATCTTATTTGAAGCCAGCGATATTGAAAATTATGGCATTGTACGCAAGTATGCAGAATCTTATAAATCAAAAGGAAAGCAGGTAAAGATATTGGGATATATCAACAACAAGAACCCTAACACCAGTGTGGGTTTTGACTTTTTTTCAAAGAAAGAAATTAACTGGATGCTCAAGCCCAAAGCCCATGTGGTGGATCAATTTATCAATCAAGAATTTGATATTCTCATCAATGCTTATCTTGAACCTGTGATCCCCCTTTTATACATTTCTACTTTTTCAAAAGCCCAATTACGAGTCGGAATCTACTATCCCGATCATCTGAATGTCGCTGATATGATGATTACGATCAATGGAGAAGCCAACCTAGACAACCTCTTTCAAGAAGTAGAACATTATCTAAATATTTTTCATCATCATGAATGAACAACTGAAAGGTTTAGGAGTGGCAATTGTTACGCCTTTTCTAAACGATAAACAAATAGACTTTGACGGATTAGGTCGTCTTATTGAATATCTGATTACCAATGGAGTGGACTATATTGTCTCTTTAGGTACGACAGGAGAAACGCCTGTGATTAGCGATAAAGAACGATATGCCATCTTGGATTATACCAAAGAAAAAGTGGCTGAACGGATTCCTATAGTGGCAGGTTTTGGAGGCAATGATACGGCTCATGTCATCCAAGCATTACAGGATTATAATATGGATGGAATTGCGGCCATTCTTTCGGTAGCTCCTTATTATAATAAACCCAATCAAGAGGGCTTGTATCAACACTATGCAGCCATCTCAAAATCATGCCCTGTACCAATTATTCTTTACAATGTTCCTAGTCGAACAGGTTGTAATATCGCTGCTGAAACTACTTTACGTTTAGCCAACGATTTTGAAAATATCATTGCCATCAAAGAAGCTTCTGGTGATATGAGTCAATTTATGAGCATCTTAAAAGATTGTCCAGATGACTTTTTATTTATTTCAGGAGATGATAACTTGGCGTATTCTATGATAAACTTAGGAGGACATGGTGTGATCTCTGTATTGGGAAATGCTTATCCTGCCGAAATGAGCGAGTTGATTCATTTATCATTGGATGGCAAGTTTGAAGAAGCTCGACAAATGCATTTTCGCTTACTCAATATGATGCGCTTGATCTTTAAGGATGGAAATCCAGCAGGTATCAAAGCCATTTTAAAACTCTTGGGAATTTGTGAAGATGCAGTGCGTTTACCCTTAGCTAAGGTGAATGAGGAAGTTTTTGATGAAATTAGTCAAGAGGTTGAGAGATTGAAAAAGTTGGTAGTTGGCTAAAGTTTGATGAAAGGATTAATGCAACTGGTACAATAGGTTAATTCCTCAACGATCTAGACCCGATAGTAGTGGTATGAATGCAAAAAGCCTTGCACCACAAGTCGAAAAGACTTGCGGTAGAGTTAGGCTGCATTCATAAGAACGGATAGCGGGGAGACCCATTGCGATGAAAGAGTAATAACCGTTCTCTCCACTAAAAGAATAAAAGAAAACATCCAGAAACAAAGAGAAATCACCAGCCACTTGTCACTCGGCCCTTACAAAAAAAAATAAACCAAAACAATTGAACCGTGAATTCTTCTTCCAAAACGAATCTTTCAGGAATTTTAAAAGCATTGGGACCAGGTATTTTATTTGCCTCAACTGCTATCGGTGTATCGCATTTAGTCCAATCTACTAGGGCTGGAGCCGAATATGGATTTTTATTATTGTGGGCAGTCATTTGTGCCAACTTATTCAAATATCCTTTTTTTGAATACGGTTCTCGATATGCAAACGCAGCAGGAGAAAGCATTATTGATGGGTATAAACGAGTGGGGACTTGGATGTTGGTTTTATACTTTTTGATTACGATCTGTTCCATGTTTTTCGTAACGGCTGCTGTTGGTTTTGTGACTGCAGGATTTATGGAGAACTTATTTGGTATAAATGAATGGACGGATTTTAAATTGTTGACCACTTTGTTGTTATTTATCATCTGTGTCTTTATTTTGATTTTGGGAAAGTATAGTGTATTGGATTCCATGATCAAAGTGATTGGAAGCGTTTTATTGGTATCGACATTGGGTGCATTTGTACTTACTTTGATGAATGGTCCCATCGAAAAAGCCCCTGATTTTGTAGCTCCGCAAGTTTGGAATGACAAAGGAATTTTATTTATCATTGCCTTAATGGGATGGATGCCTACCGCCGTAGATTTATCCGCTTGGAATAGCCTTTGGACCATAGAACGGATGAAACAAACAGGCTATCGACCCTCCTTAAAAGAAACCTTATTTGATTTCAATTTTGGCTATATTATTTCAGCCATTTTATCTATCTGTTTCATCACTTTGGGCGCATTTATTATGTATGGATCAGGGATGGAAATGCCCGCTGGAAGTGCTGCTTTTGCCAATAAAGTCGTCGAACTTTATACCACAACGATTGGAGATTGGAGTTACTTTATTATCGCCGTATCCGCCTTTTCTATTATGTTTGGAACGTCGATTGCGGTCTTTGATGGATATGCTCGTTCATTGGAACGTTCTTTTGAGTTATTGTTTTTTAAAGAGGAAAAACAGGAGCATTTGTTGCAAAGCCGTACATTTTATATTGCTTCACTTTTAGTGATTGCCATTGGAGCATTCTTTATCATCGCTCAATTTATTAGCAACCTCAAACTATTGGTAGATTTAGCGACGACGATCTCCTTTTTAATTGCGCCATTAATTGCGTTTATTAATTTTAGATTGGTGACAGATGATCGTTTTATAGCACCAGAAAATCAACCACCTCAATGGTTGCGTTTATTGAGTTATGCAGGTTTTGCTTACTTGATAGGATTCAGTTTGTTATTTGTTTGGGTGAAGTTTTTTTAAGCCTTATGATTCAACCACTTCAGAACAAAATTGAATTGCCACAAACTATCAGGAAAACGAGTATTGAGCGGAGTTAAGATCGTTTTGTATTTTTCAAAAATTAGAGAAGCAGGCTGTTTCTTTTTGACCAATTCTTGAAATAGTTTTTGGGTATTTTCAACAAAAGGATGTTTTATTTTTCTTCTACTAATAAAATAATTGATAGAACGAATTTCACTTTCAAAAAGGCTAGGAACTTTGGATTCATAATGCAGGATGGTTTGCAAAAACTTTAAAGTCAATTTTTCCATATTAGAAAGTTCTCTCGTTTGGGGCAAAATAGTCAAGCGTTGAAGCCAATTACTAGCAATTTGATATTCTTGAAATGTAATGCAAAAATCCATAATGTCGAAGAACAACAATTTTTTTCTAACCCAATAGAGATAAGTACTATACTTTTTGTAAAAACTTTCACATTGATTGAGCAACTCTTCTACTTCTAACAAAGAAGGAGGTTTTAGACGCAAAAAATACTCAATCTGAAAACCAATCATCAAAGTTTGTTGAATGGCTATATATTGTTCTTCTTTAAATTTTAGTTGAGTTAGTTGTTTGAAATGTGCAGAGAAATCTTCTATAATTGTGTGAGGTGTATGAATATAAGCAACAAAGTGATTTTGGTATAAATTAAAAATTAAATTGGGTGAAAAAATAGGAGTTTCTATCAAATCAATTGCCTTTTGGGTATAAACCAACATTTCTTGATACTCTTGTTTTAGATAACAAAGGACTGAATGAATATGATAATACTTGGCTAATGCTGTCTTGGATAAAGCCTTTTCAGGATGTTCTAATAAATTTTGTTCTTTTTGAAATGCTGTGGCTTTTTGATATAAATCTTCCTTATCCTTTGCGCTTTTGATGATGGTTTCAATTTGATAGGAAAGCATTTGATAGTTGTTCATATTTTGAATAACATCAAACATTTGAAGTCTACTAAGACTGTGTTGAATCAATTCAGGAGAAGGACGACCATGACTCAACAAATTGAGGACTTCCATTTCTTTCTGGGTCGTTTGATAAAGAAAGGGATAATTTTCCATCTCTTGTGCAGCTTTCTTAATCTTTCGCAATAAGATCAAGGCATCTTCCAAAAGTCCCTTTCCTTCCAAAACCAAAACCTGTTGAAATTGATCATGTAACTGAATAAGCTTATTTTTTTTCTTCTTATAATTGGTGAGTACTTCCAAAATAGTATGGTACAGATACTGCGTTTTGATACTAACATACTCAAAGTTCTGTAATTCCACTTCCTCCCTTAGCTCTTTTATATTACTACTTTTATGTTTGGAGATCAAATCAAACAACACAAGATAATCCTGTTTTTTTTTAGAACTATACAAGTTGGTATATTGGGTAAAATAACGTTTCTCATTACGAGTCATAGACTTGATCAAGTAATATAATTTTTCGAGAGTAGGCATTACAACGTTTTTTTAACAGAAATTACTTCAAATGATTTTGAACCCAAGAAATTAAGAAATTCAACGACCAAATACTCTCTTTTAAAGCAGGAGAAACGGTTTTATTATGGTCATAATACAAACGAAACAATTCAAAATGTTCAGAAGTATTGGTTTTATTCAAATCCTGAAATAAATGAACAGTAGGTACAATAAGCACATGGTCTAAAGATTTACTAGTGGAGATTAAGTGCTTAATTGCTCTGATTTCACGCAACAACAAACTTTCTTCCTGATTTTCAAAATAAATGATGGCTTGTACCAGACGAAGTATAAGTTTTTCTATTTTCTTTAATTTTTTGAACTCAATGGACTCCTCAAAGTACATTAAAACTTTTTCAGCCCTATCAAAATATTGAGTAACAATATAGAAATCAAGTAGATCAAACCACCAAGTCTTTTTATTTTCCCAACTTAAATACTTGACAAAGTGTTTCTGAAAATCATCAATTTTTGTCTGAAAATTGTCCATTTTTTGGGGAGTAATAGAAGAAGTATCCAACAAAAAACATTGAATCTCACAACCATATTGAAACAGCAATTTACGAACCTTATAAGGTTTGTACTTAAAATCTATTTGAGCCAATATCTCAGAACCTTTAGCAAAATATTCTTGAGTACCATTAATCTGGCAAGCTACAAAATAATTGCGTAAAATCCTAAGAACCAAAGAAGGAGCAAAGTCTCTAAGTAGAACAATATTCAAGGTTTGAGAAGCACAATGAAGCATTTGCTCAAAATCTTGCTCATAAAAATGAATAATGGTCCAAATATACTCAAATAATAACTGTATTTTCAAAGAAGAATGAGTAGAAGATTGCAACAAAGGATGCTGTTTGAGGGTTTCAATATCCTCCAAATTAAGTTGATGGCTTTGCAATTTTCTGATCAAATCATTCCTTAAATTTTCAAAGGTTTGTATTTGACTAATTTTCTCAAAAACCTCATTCTTTTGAGCATAACATTGTTTGATAGGATCCGTAGCTTGCCCATGATTGAGCAAAGACAAAACCTCAATTTCTTTTTGAATGACCTGCAATAAAATGACATAATTTTCTGCCTTATCCGCTTTCTCTTTCAATTCCTTACACAAAGTCAAGGCTTCTTCCAACAATCCTTTGCCTTCCAAAATAAACAACTGTTGAAGTATATCATTTAACAAAATTTCTGTTTGACTTTTTTTATGATATTGAGTCAAGGCATCCAAAAGCGTTTGATACAAATACTGTGTTTTGATACTCACATAGTTAAGACCTTTTTGTTCAATTTTTGATTGAAGTTTGTCTATATCAAAATCCTCTTGACTGGCAATCAATTTAAAAAGCGTTAAGTAATCTTGATCCGATTGAGGGCGATGCAAGTCTGTATATTTATTAAAATATCGTTTTTCACTTCTATTTAAGGTATTAATCAATCTATATGCCCGTTCTAGGTTTTTCATTATACAAGTTCGTTTAGTGTTGTGTTGTAAGCTCTCTTTTTAGGAGCGAAGGGTTTAGTACTTCGTCGTTATGGAAAGTCCCGCTATCCGTTCTTATTGCTGTTGCCTTGTTTTAGGTAGCCAACGCCAATACAGCAATACCACTTCTATCGGGGCTATTTGAGTACAGACAGAACGTTATCTATATTTTTTGTTCAACCCAAGAATTGACAAACTCAAAACTCCATAAACTATTGGTCAATTTAGGCGAAATCTCTTTTAACAGAGGAGCATACTCTCTAAATAAGCTGTTTTCTTTTTCGGTTGTTTTACACAAGTATAGCTCATGAAAAAGACGAGCCGTTTTCAAGGCAAAAGGGTGCTGAATTTTCCCAATAAAATAGCTGATGGAACGACTATCACGTTTGACCAGATTCGGAATATTAGCTTCATAATTGAAAATAAAACTAAAAAATCGAAGAATCAATTTTTCCTCTATTAGCAGTTTTTTACTCTCTTCTATATTTTCCAATCGTTGCAACCAAAGACTTCCAATGGAAAATAATTTCAGGTAGATACTATATAAAATCAAATCATGATAAAACAGTTTTTTTCGAGACCAATGCAAATGCTTATCATGTTTTTGATAAAATTCCTCAAAAACAGCATACCTTTTTTCACCCTCTTCACTGCTAATATTTTTTTGAATACGCCATTGATATTGAAAAGAAAAAGCCAAAGTCATCATTTTTTTGATAGCCTGATACTGTTGTTCCTCAAATTTTAACTGGTTCAATAAATGAAGTCCTCCATCAAAATCAACATGTTGATGAGGTAAAGGCTGACGGTAACAAGAAACAAAATAATTTTGCAACAAAACAAAGGCAAAGGCAGGTGATAAATGAATCTGGGGAAGAAGCTCTAAAGCCCGTTGAGCGGCATCCAACATTTTTTGGGGATGCCCCAAGAAATAATAAATGATGTTATGAAGATGATGGTAAGAAACTTGGGTGTAAGAACAAAGGGTATGATTAGTAGTAGTCAATAAAGGAAATTTTTGATAAATTTGTTCTATAGTCAAAGGATCTTCCGTAAAATTGTGTTGAATAAAAAAATTCAACATTGTTAATCTTAATTGTTCATAATCATTGATGTTTTTCAGCAAGCCAAAAGTAGCTTGTTTCTCCTCTTGTACTTGTATGAGCGCATCATTAGAGAGACCCTGATTCAATGTAATCAACAACTCTTCTTCTTTTTCCAAAGATTGATACAATATCTCAAAACGTTGTGTTTTTCGAGCTTGTTTTTTGATTCTTTTGAGCAACGTAAATGCCTCTTTGAATAAGCCCTTGCTTTCTAAAATATAAACCTTTTGAAAATTAGAATTAAGTTGGATAAAAGTATTGCGATTTTTTTTATAATTGGTCAGGGCAACCAAGATGGCGTTGTAAAGATAGCGGGCTTTGATACTAACATACTCGATGTTTTTATCGGCTATTTCCTTTTTTAGCTGTTTAGACTGATAGGTTTTTTGTTTAGAAATCAAGTCAAATAACACCATATAGTCCGCTGTTTCTTGAGGACGATAGAGTTGTGCATGTTGCCTAAAATAGCGTTTTTCGCTACGACTCAAACTATTGATAAGATGATATATTTTTTGAAGGATTGGCATAAGATTACGCTTGATTTCTTTAGTACTAAAATGACAAATTTTAGAAACTATTATAATAAGGTTGTTAGTCTGTATCAAAAGGAAAAAGAACAGGTTGGATAGTACTTATGATTACTTATATGAGTACCTATGCATAAATAATCGTCATTTTTGAGTTAGGTTATTTTTTAATCAGCCAAGGCATTTTTTGATTCAATAGCCGAGCTATTGGAGAGAAAAATAACGTAGTATTATTAAAAAAGAAGCACTCACAAAATGTGTCGATTATTTAGGTTTAGGTACTTAAGAAGTAGAGACCTTTCAAAATAGCCCCGATAGTAGTGGTATTGCTGCGTTTTGTGTGGGGGTAGAAGAAAAGCAAGCAGCAATAAGAACGGATAGCGGGACTTATCAATACAACGAAGCGCATGACCATACGCTCCAAATAATTAAAATATATATAATAAGGGGATTATTCTTTAAGACAGATTTATAGATAGTTAAGTAACTAAGTGGAAGGATATTTAATAATAGTAATATGGTTGTTAGGAAAATAACTATTAATAGCTTATTTGAAGGGGTATATGGTTGTGAATTAGTGTTTTATATATCTATATGTTTTTTTGAAAACTATATTTTGAATTTATTTTATCATTTTACAAAAGCAAAATAGTCAATTATTTGATAGATATTGCTCCATTCAAGAACATTTTTTGTCCTGTAGCCCAAGTTTTAAGAAAAGCCAAATCCCAATAACTCCCTTTTAATTTCATATCAGCCCTTTCTATTTCTTTTACATAATGTTCAAGTATCAGATATTCTTTATCAGTATTGATGGCTTTATGGAGTTTTTGAAAAAGTTTTTTGGTAATCATAAGAGTTGGATGCTCCAATTGATGTTTATTGATAAAATAACCAATAGACCTAATTTCTCGTTGCATCAAAGAAGGCTCACGCTCTTCATAGTACAACATGGCTTTGAAAAACTTTAAGACCAATTGCTCAATGAATTTAAAATCATAGCTGTCTGATAGATGGATCAATCTATTTAACCAAATACGGAATTGCTCAAAATTATTGGTTTGAATAGAAAAAGCTACCAAGTCAAACAACCAGAGTTTTTGTCGAAAATTGTGCATATAATCTCCCAAATCCTCATGGCTCTTTTCAAAACTATCAAAAAGTTGCTGTACAATGACAGGATCATAATCTGGATTCAGTTGCCAACGACTCAGCTTTGTCGCATATTCGAAATTACAAGCCATTGCTTGATGTTGCTTATCTGGAAAATGCAGGTTTTCTACGATTTGCAAGCCATATTCAAAAGCCTCTTTCGATTTGATCCGATGACAAGCCACAAGATAATTTTGGCACAAGGACAAGATACGATTGGGCTGAAATGGATAGGGCAATATAATATCTATGGCTTTTTGAGCAGCATCCAACATAGCTTGATAGTCCTTTTCTACATGGTAGATCATAGACCAAATCTGATAATGCAAGGATAAAGCATCAAAAGATAAGACCAAACTTTCTTGCTTCAAAAAGGGAAACTTGGTTAAGAAGTCATTTAAATCAAAATTAATTTTATGTTTATTAGCTTCAAAACAGGCAATTTCACTTAATGCTTGTTTATACAAAAAGATATTACGAATAATCAAGCCTACTTCCTTGCGTTCATTACACACTTCTTTATACTGTTTTGAAAAAGAACCACAGTTTTGGATAAATATAATTTCCAACTCTTTTTCTATGGCTAAATACAAAAGATCATACGCTTCTGCATTTTTGGACACTTTTTTTACTTTGTGGATCAAATCAAATGCTTCTTTGATCAAACCTCTATCTTGCAAAATAGTTGTCTGAGAAAGTTGAGTCATCAATTGAGAACGAGGATATTTCTTTTTGTTATAATTGTTCAGTGAATCTAAAATAGCATCATACAAGTACTTGGATTTGATACTAATATTGATGATAGATTGCTTCTTAATCGCTTCCTTTAGTACATTTATATCAAAGGTCTTATATTGACTGATGAGGTCAAATAACACAATATACTCTTGTTCTTTGTCTGTACTATATACCTTTGCATTTTGTTTGAAGTATCTTTTTTCATTCTTACTCAAACTACTAACAAGGCGATATAATTTTTCAAGATTGGCCATTTAACACAAAGACTTGTAATCAAAAAAATAATAAATTAAAGAGACATATGGGTTGGGGGGCAGTAGCATATATACTTGCTAAGCCAAATATATTATTTTTATTTCAAATGACATAAAAGTATAGTGTATTTTAATAGGCAAAAAATGAATGTTTATTTTTATTTTGTTTTTTTTGATTGTGTTGTTTTTTGATAATGAATGGATTATGTGGAGATAAGAATAGTATGTAAATGAAATAAATGTTATTGCAACTTTGAGATAGTCAATAAAATAATAGTACTGGATATAAATGTGTATAGGTATAAATGTATTTGTTTTATGGGTTATAAGCTATAAATGTTTAAGGATAGCACTCTATTTTCGTATTGCCCTTGTCATTTCTCGTTTACCTGGTGGACCTGCCAGACCTTCCAAGCCAAAACCTGCTGCCTTCATAGCACGTTTGACACTCCCTTTGGCACAATAAGTCGTTAAAATTCCATCCAAAGCCGTAGATTTATACATTTTCTCAAAGATATCTTCCGTCCACAAATTTGCTTGAGCATTGGGGGCAAACGCATCAAAGTAAATAAGGTGAAAATGATCTTTGGGCAAAGAGATTTTTTCCAACAATGTCTTCGTTTTTTTCAAATAAAAATGTTCAGAGAGTTGCACCATTTCTTCCCATGCACCTACATGAAGCTGCTCAAAAAAATGCTGCGCTTTTTCATCCAAGTCCAAAAGCTCTACATAATTCAATTCCTGCCAATTTTTGATAGGGTAGGCTTCGATAGCCGTATAATAGATGGTTTTCTTTAGTGTTTGATTCGCCAAATAAGTAAGCAAGACATTCAAGCCTGTACCCATACCCATTTCCAATAAGTGAATATTATTCAAATCTTCTGAAACAGCTTCCAAGCCAGCCTCAATAAAAACATGCTGTGATTCTTGAATAGCTCCATATTTAGAATGATAGGCTTCTCCAAATTGTTCGGAAACCATCGAATGTGAGCCATCTTGTGTCAAGATTATTTTTCCCATATCATAAAGATTTTTAGGAGCGAAGGGTTAAATGCTTCGTCGTGTTAGAAAGTCCCGCTATCCGTTCCTATGAATACAGCCAACGTTTTTTTAAGCCAACGCTTGTGCATTCATACCACTACTATCGGGGCTAGTTGGTAATGGACAGAACTTCTTAGTTTTAGGAAAAGGGGCGAACTGTTCATCTTTTACATGTTGGGACGACGGGACGTAAAGGGGACGTTGATATTTTTTATCGAAAAATCTTATAGATAGATTAAAAACCACGAAAAGAACCGAAACGTCCCTTTTTAAAACGTCCCCTCTTCCCAAGATTTCAAAGGATGTTTGTAACCTTGTCCTACATTTTTTCGTTTGCGACCATTGACCATTGACCATTGACCATTGACCATTGACCATTGACCATTGACCAT
>JAHDBB010000160.1 GCA_020630635.1 Chitinophagales bacterium | reverse complement strand
ATATCAGTTTTTATAAGATCGCAAGCACTAAATAATCGTATAAATATGTAGTAATGAAAACTCAGTAAAAAAACATCATCCAACTATGCAGAAATTTATCCTCATTTTAACATTTATAGCTCTAACGCTATTAGTGAATATAACTCTATTGGGACAAGATGAGCGCATCAAATTAATGACCTATAATATCCTTAATTTTCCCAGTAGTTCTAACACTGTAGATAATGCTAATAGGGCCAATAGTTTTGCTCAAATAGTCGAAAGTGCAGGGGCTGATGCCATTGTCGTTCAAGAACTTAAGTCTTCCGCAGGAGCAGATCTATTGCTCAATGAACTTAATAATAATACGAGTGGAATTACCTATGCCAAAGCACCTGTTTATACAGGATACGGTGGCTTAGGAAATATGTTGTTTTATAACAGTTCCAAGTTAGGATTCATTAGTCAAACAGAAATCCCTCAAGTTAATTTAGATGTCATAGGTTCTAGTGACAATGCCAATCCTCGTCCACCGAGTCATTATCGCCTATATGTTCAAGACCCTACCTTACCTTTTCATCTTGATACGATTTATTTAGATCTGATCAGTGTTCACCTCAAAGCGAGTTCAAGCAATGGAGGTGGTAATACCATTCCAGATAGAGAAAGGCGTTTGAATGGTGTGCAAGACATCATGGATTATATTGTGACTTTGCCTAGTGATAGAAATATCTTGATCGGAGGCGACTTTAATTTTTATGATGATGATTATGGGACAGATAGTGATGGCAATGGCTATACCGAACCTGGCTATGGCGAATTGATCACCAATGGTTTTGTTGATGTCGTAGGACCTTGGATTAGAGAAACCATGTCTTATCTCCATGTTTTTAGTCAATCGACTCGCAGTTCTACTTCCAGTACAAGCTTGACTTATACCAATGGAGGGGCATCAGGTGGATTTGATGATCGTTTTGATCTATGGTTTATGGATGGCAATGTTTTTACCAATACCAACCACATAGAATATGTCAACAATAGCTATCAAACTTTTGGCAATCCAGGCATATTAGATGGCTCTGTTTTAGATGGAACACATCCACTTAAAAATGAGCTACATCAAATGTCCGATCACTATCCTGTCTGTTTAGAACTGGATGTCTTTTATCCTCAAAATTGTGCCATTGTTCCAACACTCAATAGCGTAAATACCAATTGTATCGCAGGTTTGGGAAGTGGAGAAATAAGCATCAATGCCTCTATCTCTAATGGCAATACTTTGGAATACTCAATAGATGGCACCAACTTTCAAACAAGCAATGTTTTTTCTAACCTTGCAAATGGCAACTATACGGTCTATGTAAAAGATCAGATGTTTAATTGTTTGACGAACCAAAGTAATATCAATATTGGCTGTAGTGATGTATGCGCCATTTCTCAAATCAATGTCCATCAAAATTGTACTGGAAATACCAATGGCTATACCATAGATATTGATTTCAATGCCATCAATCTTAATGGCAATATTGTTAATATTAAAATAGATGGAACAACGTATGGACCTTATGCAGTAAGTGGGACATCTCCCAATTATACAGTTACTATTCCTTCAAACGATTTTACAGGAGATGCTAGTGACTTAGAGACGAATGTACTGATTGAAGTCGAAGATCCCAATACATTGTCATCTGCCAATTCTGTTGTACTTCTTAATGAGGTCATGATCAATGCAGATGGTAGTGGAAGTACTACGGATAATGGTTCAGGAGAATGGTTTGAATTATTTTGTGCAGGTCCAGGTCCTTGTGACCTCAGTTGTTATTTGGTCGGAGATGATGACTATGCATTTATCATTCCCAATGGTACGGTTTTACAAGCAGGAGAATTTTATGTGTTGCATGGGGATAATTTAAGCAATGGAAATGGTGGACCTTTACCAGCAGGCACAGCTTTTTTCAATTGGGATGATAACCTAAATGCCACCTCTATTGTATCCTTAGCAGGAAGTTCTTCTGTTGGTGGTTTAACCAATAGTGGAGAACAGGCTTATATATGGGATACACAAGGCAATGTGATAGATGGTGTGATTTGGGACGATGGCTCAACCAATTTAGGCAACACTTATATGGTTACATTACCCGCTAGTTGTGGAGGTGGAACGCTCTCTTTAAGCCAATCAACTAGTGTAAAAACCGTCGCCAATGATGGTGGTGGAGATGCCTTACCCATTCATTTAAGCACGACAGGCAACTGGGCAACCAATAGTGTTAGCCCTAGTCCAGGCTCCAATAATATCAGCCAATATCCTATTGACACTAGTCCAACTAGTTCTCAATGTGTAGCTATGACTACTTATGATGAACAAACTTGCGGTCCCATCACTGCGGTATCTTCTGTTAGCCTAAGAGTTTTGTTGGAAGGTCCTTTTGATAGTAGCACAGGACAAATGCACAATGAGTTAAATCTACAAAATTTATTACCCAATCAACATCCTTACAATGTTGCACCTTATAACTATACTGGCGGAACAAGTTTGACTAGTTTTCCTCCTCAAATGGTCGATTGGGTTTTGGTTGAAGCTCGTACCAGTACGATGAATACCAGTCGGGTCGAAATGAAAGTAGGTATTTTATTGCAGGATGGACGGATTACAGCGGTCGATGGCACGAGTCCTTTGAGCTTTAATTTGACAGTTGGAAGTAGTTATTATTTTGTTGTGCGTCATCGCAATCATTTAGATGTGATGACTGCTAATCCTGTTATACAATCTTCTCTGATGACTTATGACTTTACAACTGCGGCGGCACAAGCTTTTGGTAATAATCAACAAAAAATAATAGGAAACAAAGCTGTTTTATTTGGAGGGGATATGACACAGGATTTGGTGATACAGATCACAGATTTTGATGCTTGGCGCATGCAACCTGCTCAAATTTCAGTTTATACGCCTATTGATGCCAATATGGATGGGATTGTACAAACAACGGATGCTGATTTATGGTTTTTTAATCAAGCGAAATTGGCTCCGATAGAATTAAATTATTAGATTTTTTTAGGAGAGAACGTTTAGCAGCTTCGTCGCATAAGTTCCGTCCTGCTATTCGTTCTTATTGCTGCTGCCTCTCCGCAATCCACGCCATCCACAAACGCAGCAATACCACTGCTATCAGGTCTATTTTGCATGGTCTCAACGTTGATGAAGTGGGAGGTTTTTCGGTTCTTTTCGGACGGTTGGGACGAGGGGACGGTTTCGGTTCATTTTTTACATGTTGGGGCGAAGGGGACGGTTTTCATTTATACCCAAATAAAACACATGTCCTTATTCTTGACTACCCATCTAAAGCTGCCTAAAATCAAAGAAAGGGTAAGTCGTTTCAATCGGATGGGTCTTCCCGTATGAACGGGCAATCCGATTGATTTATATGAATAGACTCCTTTCTCTTCATCAATCGGATTGCCTCTTCTGTTCTAGGTTAGCAATCCGATTGAAGCGAGACTTTCTTTTCTTTGATTTTAAAATGGGGCAGTATTGGCAAGCTTGGATAGGTCGCCTTATTTTCTGTTCACATCTAATCATTTAGTATTCCATCACTTTTCTCAAGTATTCTATGTCCTCCTTACTATAAGTTGGATGAGCATTTTTAGCATCTCTAAACCGTCTGTAAATCAATTCTTGAGTTTGACCATTGTAGACCGAAACGCCTGCTTGTGGTAACATAAAGTAAAAGGTCTCTCTTGGATCTAATAACATAGCGTTGAGGTTGTCCATTGAGGTGACTTGAAATTTGAAAGGAGATGTTGCAAATACATCTTTGATAGCTGCTCCCCTATCTTTCATGGCATTCATTCGTATGGATGACATGCGAGGAACATAAATAATATTTTCTTTTAGCTCGGCAAGTGCTTCTTTATTGGCTATATCTTCGTTATCCGAAAGAGAAGTCTTTTGGACTAAATGCTGGCTGATAATGGCGGCATACATTTTGATAAAACCTGCTTGCCAATTGGAAAGTTTTGCTTTGGAAGAATTAAGATAATCAAGTATTTCTTTTTCACCTCTTAACTTTGATAATTGAGCAATAGTGGGTTGGTCTTCATATAAAACGGCTTTGGCAAGATGAGTCTTTTTTTGTCCATTGTGTATCCAAAGACTTAAAAAAGGTGCGGTCACTTGTCCTTCTACCAATGATACATTGAGAGACAAAAAAGAGTAGTCTTTTGAATTGACGTACTTTTCCCATTCTCCCGCTTTGATGACGGTAATGTTTGTAATTTTCCAAACTTGATTTAATGCTTTTTGTAAAAGTTGTGGGTCATCCCCTTCTCGACATAAGAAAAGGGTTTTGGTTTTTTGGAGTTTACTCAAAGTCCCTTCATTATAATCTACCATTAAAGGAGAAGCCAAGATAGGATTCTTAATTGGGTCAAAATCCTCTTGTGCATTTATATTTGTTAGGTTCAAAAATAGTCCTAAAAGAACTATTAGAAGGCTAAATATTTTTCTCATGATTTTTTAAGTATTTTGGATGGTTTTATTTACGTTTCTTTCGTGCTTTTTTTGCTGCTTTTTCGATTTTGCCACTCAAGACTTCTAAAGTACCACTGATCAAGCGATTTTTTCCACTGTATAAAATTTGGTTGGATTGGCTATCTAGAACATTGATGCGTTGTGTATGGTATTCGGGCTGAAAATTGAATACGGCATATTGTATCGCTTCTTTTTGGTTGACCACCAAATCATTGAATTCTTCTATAGAGATAATCTTGTAAGGAAACTCATAGTCAGCGTTGCTTAGGATTTTTTGCATTTGCTTCTCATCCTGTGTAGGAATGTATAAAGTATTTTTTGAGAGTTTAGCGATGTTTTCGTATTCATCCACATCACTATACATGGTTTTAAGTTTCTCTTTTTCCAAGTATTGATTGACACATCCTAAGTAGTTTTTGAGGAAACCCATCTCCCAGTTTTCAAATGCTGCTTCGGTATAAAGATGTATGAGTACCGCCGCATCTTCATTTTTTCGTGCGGTCAATTCATCTAATAGTTCTCGTTGATTTTGGGGTTCTATGACTATTTCTGCGACCTTATCTAAACCTTTGCCTTCTTTGAATTGTAATTCTAACTTGATGTGTAAGCCGAAAGCAGTACCAATACCTGCGTCTTCCTTCCAGTATCCATCTAAAAAGAAGTAAGAATACCCTTCTTCTTGAAAATAGCCAGGAATTTTTTTATAGCTGACGACTTCAATGGGCGTAACTGTCCAAACCTCTTCCAATATTTTTTTGAGAACTTCGGGATCATCGTGTTTTCGATGAAAAAAAATGGTTTTGGTCTTTTTGAATTGTTCGATGTCTTTATCACTAAACTCTACACTGATTTGTGCGGAAGTCAATAGAGGAAGACAGGTAAAAACTGCCAAAATGATAGGGAGAATTTTGTACATATTTTTCTTTTTTCTTTAGATTTGATTGGTTGTGATTGGTTACATGCATCTGTAAAGATAAGGAAAGATTATAGATAAAAAAAAGCAACTATGCTTTGAAAACATAGTTGCTTAATAAATAAATGTTGAAGTTTATTTCAAAGTATCTTATCCATTATCTGGAAGTCCTTCCTCTTCTCCAGGAGGGTCAAGCCATACAACAATAAGATCAACAGCACGTCCTCCTTGTATGTTCTGTGCTTTTTGAGTATCTAATACATTGGTAGAATCTAATTTTTGACCGAATTGGTCTAAATTAAAAGTTTTCATAATAAAATGTTTAAAAAATTAAATAATAGGATCCAATACATTTGCTTTTGAGTTAGCGCGCTAATAAATGTATTGATTTGATACCTCAAATGTATTAAGATTGGTCTATAAATCTAATTACATTTTTTTAGAAATGTCACTCATAATAGTCACTTTTCAGAAAACTAAATTATAAAAAAAACAATTCACTCATTTGTATCCATTTATTTCCAAACATTTTACATATATTTTTTAATATATTTTGGGTTATATGATGATTTTTGCTTGTCTATTCTAATTGAGAATATTTTTCTAATTTGTCTGTTAATTTATAAATGTGTTGTACCTTTCAAAATAGCCCCGATAGAAGTGGTATCACCAATGTGTTGGGCTAAAGGGTTTGGGTAGCTTGGTGATAAGAACGGATAGCGGGACTTCCTGATACGACGAAGCACCGAACCTTTCGCTCCTAAAAAGAAAAAACGGCTAACACTCTATAAAGAATGTTAGCCGTTTATTGAATACAACTATACTAGATAATATTTTTTGAATATCTTATTTAAAAACCATAAACTTGTCAGAATAAACAAGTCGACTATCGCTTAAAATAGTATAGAAATAAGTTCCTTCTTTAAGCGAGCTTGTTTCATATTTCAATATTTGATTTGATTGAAAAGGAAGTTGTTGAATCAGTTGTCCATCAAGGGTAAAAACTTGCAATTGAAGTTCTTTGTCTAATTGATTGATTTCTGATTGAATGTGAATATTAAATAAATCAGTCGTAGGATTGGGATAAGCTTCGACTATGATATTTTCCAATAAAGACGAAATCGGTTCAAGTTTTTCGATAGTAGCAAGACTCATCGCATCCGACTTAAAAGTTTCAGGACCTTCGATGAAATTCAATATGGCTTCAAACTGTTGTTGAGTTGTTGGGCGAATCACTTTAAGCGTAAATGCTTCATCATTTTCAAGTGCTATTTTCCTTTTACTATTTTCTTCATTCCCATAAATAAGCATGCTAAAATCCATACTTTGGAAAGTCGTTGAACCTACCCAAATTCCGTCACTAGAATAAATATTCACCATGTCTCCATCTTGTAGTAAACTTTGGTGTGTATCAATAATGGTCAATGTTGCATTATTGGGATTCGTTGGTAAAGGATCAAATATCGCTTGTGGAGTTTCTTTGTAAGCCAACTCATAATTTAAAGTAGTTGGGTTTTCACATTTGACCATATATCCCTGAGTAGGAGCCATCAGCCCCATACTATTAATACCAAAATTAGGAGCATAAGACCCGACAAGATTTTTCACTTGAATAATATCTGTTGCAAGATCTTCTAAAACACAGGCAGGATCAGCCTCTTCACTTGGAAGATAACTAATCATATTCCATCCAGCATTCATAGCAATTGGGGTATCGAAAGGATTGACTTTTGCACCTGTTATTCTTAACGTACAAGCCTCCGTTGTTTTGACTTGATAGCCTTTGGTTATATCCCAATCACCAATAGAATTGAGATTGAATGTAGGAACATAAGTACCGTATAAATCTTTAACCTGAATGATTTTATCCTCAATATCTTCAAAAATAGCTTCCATGTTGGGACACTCAGGAAGGATGTTAGAGGAAATCATATTCCATCCAGCGTTTAAAGGTATATCTACAAAATCTCCAAATTCACAACAATCTCCTGTATTGACATAAATGCTGGATACATCATTATTATTACTTGCATCATAGTGGGCAGGAGTCGGAGCAAACTTAAATCCTTTAATCGCTTTATCTGTATTGTTTTTCGTTAATGGCAAGACCGGTGTAAGCACTTCATAAGCAAAAGTATTGTTATTGATACAGACATCACTAGCTGAAGCCATAAAAATTCCATAATCATCTCCCCAAATATTGATAAATTCATTGTTGGCAATTTTAATGTTACGGATTGTACCCGCTATACCAGGGATCATATTTTCATTATTAGAATTAGTTGCTTGAGTAAATAACATCAAGGGTGATTCTCTTCGATGAGGTCCATAATTACATCCATCAAAAACACAATTTTGGATAGTAACGTTTTTAGGAGACGCTGATTCAATAAAATAAGCTCCGGTCGAAGCAGTTAATTGAATAGCAGAAGAACTACATTCTTCAAATGTACTATTTTGAACTGTTACATTAGAAGTTTGTATTAAAGCTCCTCTTGCTCGACATTTTTTGACTGTGAAACCATCTATCAAAGTAGAAGGCATAAGGTTTTTATTGTAGATTACATAATCTCTTAAATCTACTCCACTTGGAAGCCCAAAATCAGTAACCCATCTTACATTATAGTTGGGATTTTGAGTCACCACTTCGCTTACGCCCAACACTTCAAAATTATCAGGATTGACAAATACAATACTATCGCCCATTTGTGGCAAAAACTCGTTGATAGCTTGTCCTTGATAGATAGGAGGAAGCCATAAGGATATATTTCCTGTATTATTGACATTGGGAGTAAATCCGCCTATAGGCAGATATTTGCTATGAATATTTAATCCATCGTCACCCATTCCTTCCATAAAACTGTCTACAACATTGATATAACCTCGATTAGAGTCAAAATGTACACCGTCGGCTGTAATAGACATCCAATGTCCATTTTCTCTGCGAATATCAAAATTATCTACACTAATATCACTGCAATGTCTTGCATGAACGCCCATACCAGGAGCAGAATAAACCGTAATATTTTCGATTTGGATGTCATCTACTTTTCGTAAAACAATGATATTGGCTCCATATACTTTGTGTCTGGCAATGACCTCTTCATTAACGGTATATCTGCCATCTCTAGAAAATATCCGAAGGCGATTATTGATATTTTGAGAAGTGATATTTACCGCATTTTGATTTCTTTGATAAACATCATATAATTCATCAGAGTGTGGACGCATTAAGTTGGAATCAAATTGCATAATGGCTTCTGTGTATAAACCTGCTCTAGGAGTTTGACCATTGACCAACTCTAAATCATAATAATACATGGTAGAATTGGCACTACTACTATGTATTCCCTTATTCTTAACTACGCCATAAGAAAAAGGCAAGTTTTCATTCCAATCTACCGAAAAGTTTTTGATGGTTAGATTGGTACTTTTTTCAAAATACAAGGTTTTCTCCCAGTCATTACATTTTAAACGTACTTGGTCTTCGTCTTCTCCCATAAAGGTGAGATCATTCACTATGTTTTGACCATCAAAAGATAAAGTGCCATCAATATTATAAATACCATTAGGCAAGTAAACTGTATCTCCTGAGTTGGCAGCATCCAAAGCTGCTTGAATCGCAGGCGTATCATCATTCGCATTATCGGCAATATCTGCCCCAAAAGCGGTGACATTTAAAATAGTCCCTGAAGAAGTGGGACATTGTGCTTGTGTCGTCAATGAAAAACTTAGCATTAAAGCCAAAAGACTTACACAAGTCAAAAATGGGTTTCTGTTGATTTTAATAATCATAATATAGGTTTTGTAATTAAAAAATATCCAGTAAAGCTTAGTTATTTTATATTCCTATTAAAGTTGATTTTTAGGAGCGAAAGATTGGTCCTTCGTCGCAACGGAAAGTCCCGCTATTCGCTCTTATGAAGGCAGCCAACGTTTTGTGAAGCCAACGCTTTTGCATTCATACCGCTACTATCGGGGCTAGTTGGTCAAGGACACGACTTCTTAGCACCAGTCCCATAAAAAACATCCTTTGATACTTCAAAAATAAATCATTTAATAGCGTATTTTAATTACAAATTTTCTGATTTGTCACTAGCTCTAAAAATATTTATCTCCCCACAAAGAACATCATATAGGCTACCCGTCTAAAGTTGGACAGTAGAGCTTCTCAATCCTTTAGAATCTTTTTCTTTCGAGGTTTAGGCAAAGGACCTATATTCTCCATTAAAAATTCAAATAAATCAGGGAACTCTTTATTAAATAGTCTTTGAGCAGGAGTTTGTCTATCCGCTCCTTGTATATCAAAATTATGGATGATAGTTAAGGTCTTTTTTCTATTTTGAGTCATTCCTTTTTTGGCGTGGTGTATAAAAGCTAAATATCCATTTCTGCCTTCGACTCGAGAAGAAGCTCTATGAAAAGTAGTTACTTTTCTAAAAGCCCAATGGACTAACTTTTCTTTTTGAGCTACCTCCATTTGAGAAGTTAAAGGATTTTGCTCGAACCTGTCTTTTGCTTTATGAAGCCTTTGCTTATAATATTGATTGAGTTTTTCATCTTTTTTCCTTCTAGTTGTTTTAGTTTGATGAACTTGCCAATAAACATAAGGTAGCAAATCCTGTTCCATCCACTTTTTTTCATCCTCCTTTAAGTCTAATACCTCCAGTTGTTGTTTTAGCCAATTAATCCAATAAGCCACCGCCTCTGCTATGTCGGGAATTTGACTCACTATTTTCTGAGCGGTTGGTAAACTAAGCTCTAAGCCTGCTGCTACGGCTAAACGGCGCATCTGAGTATAGCCTTGATTAAGTTTAATTTGAAGTCCTGTTGAATCGCTCCACTCGTCTTTTTCATTAAAAGGATGAACCGATTGATTTAAGGACTGTCGAAGATTTTTATATTGCTCTAATCGGGTTTGTTTCTCCTCTAAATCTTGCATAATTAAATTGTAATCTATTGATTCTCTGTCGTTTTTCTCCATTTTTTTTGCTGCTTGCTGTTTTTGACGAGCTAACGGAGCACCAATAGACTTACCCAAATCTTGCATAAAGTGAAACAGGTCTGGCATAGAACCAACTGATAAATAAGAGGAAGATGCCACTTGCAATAAGGCTTTCGCCCGATCACTTACCATCATCACTACCGACAGATTTAACGACTTTAACTCTTGTAATTTTGACCACCACGTCTCTGTGTCTCGCTTCTGTGCTTCTTCTTCAAAAAAAGGTAACCACTTCGTAAATCTTGACAAACCAATACCATTTCATCTAACCACGTCTCATCTATTCCTAACACCACTTCTAATTCAGTTCTACTAGCACTACTCTCCTTTAAATCAGACTCTTGCAACTCTTTATATTTTAATAGCAACTCTTCTATTTCCTCTAAAATTCGTAAAATACTGCTTTCCGATAGACCTGCATGCGTCTGTATTTGAATCCTTTCAAAAAACTCGTGAGCACGACCTGCTCCAACACCGCCCTTTAAACAAAAGGTATAAAGAGTGCTGATTATTAAACGTTTTAAGAACGATTCTCCTGCTTCACTTTCAAAAAAACGAGTCGTTTCATCTTTGACTCGATTATCTTGTTTTTGCATCTGATAATGAACTGTACTTTTAGGTTTACCTAACTCTGAAGATAGCCTACGAACACTTTTTGTTCGGTCTTCTTCTCGTTTACTAAATAAGTTTGACCACGAAAAACTCATAGCTTTTTTTTTCAAAATTCTCTCTTTTTTATTAGTTTTCCAAATTTAAGACTAAAGCTCTGATTACCACAACTGTCCAACTTTAGACGGGTAGCC
>JAHDBB010000159.1 GCA_020630635.1 Chitinophagales bacterium | reverse complement strand
CCGTAACGACGAAGCACCCAAAAGTTCGCTCCTAAAAAAAATCAAAATGAAAAACCAATTTATCATTTATCATTCATAATTCACCATTAAATCAAACAGTTTATCGAATAATCAACTTTCCTGAATGACGTTCTTGCTCACCGACCAATTCAAAGAAGTACGCACCTGTCGTCAAGTTCTCTCGCTTTAATTCATAAACTGCCGTTTGGATATTTTCGACTTCACGCACCAATTGACCTTGAACATTGTAGAGTTTCAAAGTAAAAGCTTTGGTGATATTGGGCAAGTAAATATGCGTAGATTCTACAAATGGATTAGGGTAAACGCTGATATTTTCAGCATCATAAATAACCTCTAAATCGGTATTGATCTCTTCACAAGTTGTACCTTCTACATTCGCATTGACTGATTGACGATTTTCATCCACAAAGATAGGCTCATCTAAACAAATTGTATTGTCATTTAGAGTATCATAGTATAAACGCACAAAGAATAAGGGAGTTTCTTGTTCGGGAATTGGAGTGGCATTGGTGACTAAACCTATAACCGTATCATCATTGTGATTGAGGAATAAGTCGATGCTTCCAAAAGAAGGATCTAAAACTTGTACTTGACTAACGACTATTCCTTCTACCTTAAATTGAAAGCCTGTAATCGCACTCGTTGGATTGTGTAGATAGACATCAATGTAATTTTCTTCTAAGTTAATGTCTTGTATTGATAAACTCAAAGTTTCTTCTGAAGCGGTTACTTCGTAAGGAAAATTACACTGATTTCCTTCTTCATTCATCAAACAAGCATTCAATAAAACAGGGTCAAATATATTGATAAGACCATCTGCATTTAGGTCATTACAAGAACTTACATTCCAAGAATCATTGATGATGTCGAAAATGTAGTGATAGACATCGCTGATCCCTGTTAGATAGTCATTGTTGTAATCGCCTGTCAATGAAAAGCCTCCACAAACACCTTCACAATCAAGAACTTCTCCACCATTAAAATCTCCATTACAATCGTAATAAGGTGTTAAAGAGATACAAGCGTCATTGGCAAGTCCGTTAACAAACTCAAATTGGTGATTGATGGCACTTTTGATTTCGGAAATACAAATCTCCTCTGTCGTAGGTATTTCAAAATATACTTTGGCTAAACTTACTTTTTCACCACTTTGTGGCAAGACCTCTAAATTTTGACTCCATAAAATAATATCAGAAGTCGTATGTTCGCTGCCTAAAGAAAGACTTTCATTATTTTGGTAAGCCTCATCAACAATTATACTATTGATGTCTATTCCTTCAATACTTAAATGAACACCCATTAAATTGGTATTGGGGTTGATGACTTTTAAGGTAAAATGCCGTTCATCTGGATTCAAATCTTCAATAAAGAAATAAGTCGCTGCTTCATTGTTATTATCTTCTATCGTTTGTCCACAAATCGAAGAACCCAATAAACAGGCGTTTAACATCAAGACATCATTTAAGGTTAACAAACCATCGGTTGTTAGGTCTTGACAAGGAGCAATTGAACCATTTGAATTGGTCAAAAGGTTATCAAGATAAAGGGCTAAGTCTGCCTCATTGACTGCTAAATCATCATTGATATCGCCTTGTACGGCGGTTCCATCACAGATTCCATTACAGTCCATAACAGCCGTTCCATTCACGACTCCTGCACAATCAACATAATCCCCTAAAGCAATACAATTACCTTCAATATCTCCATTGATGCGTTCAAAATCATTGTTGACGACTGATAGTACTTCTGCTAAACAAACCTCTGTACTTTCTTCTACTTCAAAATAAACGGTAATGCAGGCATAAATTGCATCTGTTTGTAAAAGTCCCATTGAATTATTGGACCAAAAAACAACTTCTTCATCCGAATGAATAAACTCTATCTCACCTTCATCCGAAACATTGGGCGATAATTCTAAATGTTCAATGATGAGTCCTTCAAAACGTAAGTGCGCTCCCAAAATATTGCTATTGGGATGACTGACTTTTAATCTAAAATATTGTTCTTCAATATTCAATTCATCTATGGAGAAACTAGCCGTTTGATTTTCATTAAAGGATGTCGTTATGCCTTCACAGAGCATTTCATTGTTGACACAAGTATGTACCAACAATGCATCTTCTAAGCCGACATTCGCATCATTGTTGAGGTCGTAACAAGGCTGCTCATTCATACTATTGGAAAGGATGTTTTGAAGGTAAATGTCAAAATCATTTTCATTGACTGCCAAATCTCCATTGATGTCTCCACTTAGTGCAATGCCTTCACAAACACCATTACAATCTACTGTTGCAGTTCCACCAAATACGCCCGCACAATCGTATAAAGATTCGATATTGAGGCAAGTTCCTTCGATAGCTCCATTGATTTTTTCAAAATTGCTATTAAGTACAGACACAATTTCCTCTATACAAATTTCGCTAGCTTCAAAGGCTTCAAAGTGTATCCATAGTAAAGTCTGAAATTCTTCATTATTAGGAATGGGTTCAAGGTATTTGGAAAGAACAATCAATTCGTTTTCACTGTGTCTCCATTCTAACTCCACTTCAATATCTGATTCAACAGGAACAATATCAATAATATCCATCCCTGAAAATCTTAGATGGGTTCCTAATAAAGTACTATTGGGATTAGACACTTGAAGCGTAAAGAATTTTTCTTCTTCATTTAATTCCTTTACGGAGAAACTAACTGTTTCATTTTCATTATTGGTTATTGACACTCCACTACAAAGACTGTCATTGTTGATACAAGCATTGGCAATGAGTGCATCTTCCAAGCCGAGTAGTTGATCATTATTTAAGTCGAAACAAGGTAAAATGGTATCTACTATCTCAAAAGCGGCTTCCAAGTAAGCATTAAGGTCTGCTTCATCAACTACTAAATCTTGATTAATATCACCAATGATTCCAGTTCCTCCACATTCGTCATTACAATCAATGACAGAGGTTCCATTAAAGACTCCTGCACAATCTTGATAATCACTAATGGCAATACAACTTCCTTCGATAAAGGTTTGGGTGATTTTTGCACCATTGCCATCTATCACACTTACTATATCTGTTAAACATATTTCCTCTGTCAAAGTATTTTCATTAAAATGAACTCTTAGTAGAGGAAAACTCATGACTTGTGGTGCGATCAATTGATTGGCTAAAACAATCAAAGAAGTTTCATTATAAGCAAGCTGAAGATCAAAGCTGGTTTCATTTTGTATGGTTTCTATGCTATCAATCACAACTCCATTTAGATCCAATTGGAAGGCTTGTGTATTACTATTGGGATTATAAAAATGAATCTCAAAATATAGTTCATCGGGATTCAAGTTCTTAATCTCCCAATGCGTAATAGCGTCATCATTGTCTGTAATATCAGAAAAGTCACAAGTTTCTAAATCTTCATTGGTCATCAAGCAAGTATTGAACATCACCGCATCGGCTAATTCAAAAGCTCCATCTCCATTAAAATCATTACAACCATTGGCATTCATCTCACCAGCCAAAATATTGTTTAGATAACTGGTAACATCTGCCTCATTGACCATTTCATCTGCATTGATGTCTGCAAAAATGGCGGTTCCACCGCATTCACCCGCACAGTCTATTTTAAGGCTTCCGTTAAACATGTCCGCACAATCCAAAAAGGCACTAATATCTAAACAAGAATTGCCTATCAAAGCATGGACAATTTCACCATCTTTAGAAACCACTTCAATGGATTGCTCTAAGCAAATGGTGTTGGTACTAGCGGTATCTTCGTCTATAAATATTCTAAAGACGGGTGTATTCATACTTTCTTCCATCAAACTTTCCTCATTTGCCAAAACAATTAAAATAGAGTCATTATATAAGAATGAAAAGTCTGCATTATCTAAGGTAATAGATTCTATGCCATCAATGCTAAAACCACTAAATTCTAATTGGAAAGCTCGTATTTCGGCATTTGGATTTTCAAGACTTAATTCAAAATAGGCTAGACTGTCATTGAGTCCTCCAATAGACCAAATAACGGTATCTTCTGATGCTTCAAAAGGGAGTACTTCACATCCTTCATCCGCAGCAAGACAATCCGATAATAGCACAACATCCGCTAAACTATTAAGGCTATCAGAGTTAAAGTCATTGCAAAGTCGGTCGGGATTTTCTGACAATAGACTAAATAAGTAGTCTTCTACATCTTCTGTATCTCGTAAAGAGTCCAAGTTAAAGTCTCCTAAAACGCCTGTGCCTCCACAAATACCATCACAATCGACGATTAAAGTACCACCAATGGTTCCATTACAATCTATATGTTCTGTTAAATCATGACAGGCATCAATCGTATTGATAATAACTTCTTCTCTTTGTTCATTGACAACCGTATGGAAGCAATCAAAACAAAGGCTATCTGCTACGGCTTCTTCTTGGAAATAAACTCTCAAAAAAGGTTCTGGATCAGATATTTTTGGAATCGGCACACCATCCACTGCATAACCATATAAAAGGCTAAAATTGTGATCGGTTTCTATTTGATAATCTTCTGCACCTTCAAATAATAAAGCCAATGAGTCTATCTTTACACCTTCTATCCCTAATTGGAATCCTAAAATTCCATTATCAGGACTATGTATATTAAAATCCACATAACGGTCTAACCAAGCAATCGTATCGACACTAAATGCGACTGTATCATTAATATTGGTGATACCATAAGGAAAAGCACACTTTCCATTGACAATATCCATATCGCCTCCATCAATCAAGCACTCATTCATCAAAACAATATCGGTCACACTCAACACATTATCACCATTCAAATCAGTACATGGTGTTGCTTCATCGCCAACAATCAAACCTGTTTCGTATGCTGGCAAGTCCAATGAATCAATCACTAAACTTCCATTATAATCACCGATAGCAGCAGCACCGCCACACTCACCACTACAATCCACTACAGAATTTCCTTGTACGGTTCCTGCACAATCTACATAATTATTATTGTTACAAGAACCAGTAGGAACAAGAGTTAAAAGAGGACCAGAACCATCTCGATTTAACACAAAACACACTTGTGCAAAATTATTATCATAGCTAGATTCTACCCGTCCCGTTGCATCGGGCGATTGATCCCAATTCACTCGAACCACTAATTTATAAGTATCATCAGGTATATCTGTTATATCAATCCATTGACATTCAAAAGTATCTTCATAACGATCATAACAACCAGCCGAGATTCCTTGTAAACCACAAGTATACTTAGGTGTATTCTCGGTAAAACAACCCAAATCTAGTACACAAAAGCCATTTTTAAAGCCAACAGGAAGCGGATTATCTTCCCAATCAAAAAGCAAATACTCTGCATATCCTTCAAAATGCCAATGATCGTGGCAAGGATCCCATTCCCATTGATCGCTCTCTTCATCTTCATCTGGTGGTGGTTGTCCCAAAAAGTAGTCCATATCCCCGATATTGCGAATTTCAGTAGAAAAACGCAACAACTGTCTGGTTCCATAACCCGCAATACAACGCTCTTCAATCAAGCAATTTTGCTCTTCTAAGTTATGAACCGTCTCAACTCTTAGGGTATTACGTATCGTAGAAACAGGAACGGCTAAGTCTGGACCTGCTGGACAATCGGGTGAACCTGGATAAATACAAGAACCTTCGTCCATTTCTTCTGCAAATGAATCAAAATTACAAGCAGTTGGGTCTGTACAACCAATCGGTGGTCCCATATAAGTAATAGACCATTCTATATTATCGGTGGTACAATCATCTGCATCATCTCCAATACGTATATAAAAAGGAATTGTGTCTGTCAAATTGACTAAAAGGCTGGCTTGGTTGGTCGAATCACAACCTTCTGTAGTATAGGTAAGCGTACCAACAACACTTTCGGTAATATTAACCCCAAAGCATTTGTCATATAACCAAATACTGGTATTACAATCGTTGTTACACGTATTTATTAAGTATTGTCCTGACGAATCGGGATAAAACACATACCAATGATCGTCTTGAGTAGTTGTATAGATTTCATCCACATAAGCCGTAGAAGCTTGATTACAATAGCTTCCTTCTCCACATCCCATAAAGGTGTTTTCCATGTAAGCATACTTTCCACCTTGTGCAATCAGCGTGTCTCCATAATAAACATGGTAACTTCCTTCTTTTCGCTCACAACAGATACCATCTCCATGAATATCTCTCATCGAAAACACAAGACAAGTATCTTTAGGCACACAAAATGCATGAATCAAGCGTTCACCATCATCCATATCCGCTGGAACCAAATCATCAGCCACATATAAGGTATCACCATTGATATCATACACTATTACATCATCCAAAATTTCAGTAGAGTAATCAAAAGAATACAAGGTATCACCATTTTCATAATGAACATACCATTGCATTTCTTCAGGATAGTTATCCACAACAAGATCAATAACAAGGGGTACACTTTCCTCATCACAATCTATGGTTGATTGAGCTTGTGAGACAAAAGTGCAAAATAGTGACAGTAGAAAAATCACATGATTTCTATACATAATGAAGGGATTTATGTTCTTTCTTAAGAACTTGCTATCCAAACAAGGATTCATGAGTCGTTGCCTTTATTAGAGCTGGTTAGATCAGCTTCTATGCCTAATCTTTGAATTAAAAATTTTTATATGTAGGAGCGAAAGGTTCGTCTTTCATCGCAACACAGGGTCCCGCTATACGCTATTATGAGGAAGCCTCGCAAAACCTTTCGGCTTTCGCACTTTCCTCATAGCCGCTGCTATCGGGGCTATTTGGGTCAGGTCAAAACCTCTTAGTACCAGCTTTTTAAATTTTAATAATACAACTAAATTTAAAAAAACACGAACCGTCTCTCCCGCTGGCGGGAGAATCAAAGAGGGTGGACACGAAACGAACAGCTTTAAATCACAAAAAGAACCAAAGTTGTCAAATTTTCAGGCACAAACTGCCAAAAAATGAACTCCAAACACAGTATCCAAAACCTACTAGCCCCGATAGTAGTGGTATCACCTTTGTAGAACAAATTCATGAATTTGTTCTACAAAGGTGATAAAAACGGATAGCGGGACTTTCCCTGACGACGAAGCAACCAAAGTGCGCTCCTAAAAACATTTAAAACATTCCAAATAAGTGTCTTGGGAGACCTTATTATGAGTGCAGCAAAAGGGCATTTTAATCAAAAAATGCTCTCTTCAAGGACATAACAATCCTTGTTCATTTAGCAAAATGTAAAAATACACCTAACTAATAGAAAATCAAAGAGATAACTAAATAATTAAAATGAATATCAAGTGAAGTTATAACCATAGTAAGTTGTGTGTACCTAATCAAAGAGCAGATACTTGGCGCATTAACATAATTAAATGACATAAAACATTTAATGATATTAAATTATTTAATGCCAAATTTAGCACATTCATATCAAAAACACCCAATTTATAAGCATTTTTTTTGCTCATACATAGTAATTATTAACATAATCCAACGTTAAAAATGACTAGATACAATGCTTTTGGTCAACTTTAAGTTTAATATCCTAAAAGCCCCTATATTTGAAAAGAGCTTGCACATATTACTTATTTATACTGCTTTTTGTAACAAATTGTTCTGTTTTTGGACAAACATCTAATGTACAAGAAAAAGCATACAAAGTTGTGACAAGCAACTTGATTTTGGACACCCTTTCCATTGTCCCAAATTCAGTACATATCTCTGATCCCTCCACAAAAAAGGCAATAGACACCTCACATTATGAAATAAATTATGCATCAGCCGAGCTTTCTTGGGTCCAAAAACCCACATTAGACTCTGTATTAATACGTTATCGAACGTTGAACTTCAAATTAGACGAAAAATTGGCTCACAAAAAAAGTCAGGAGATTGACAAATATGGCAATTATCCCCTTTTGGAATATCAACCCAAAAAATCCCAATCCTTATTCCAGTCAATGGACGGATTGGACTACAATGGCAGCTTTTCTAGAGGAATTTCGGTAGGAAATACCCAAGACCTCAGCGTCAATTCTTCCTTCAACCTTCAATTAAGTGGAAAACTCAACAATGATGTAGAAGTCCTCGCCTCTATCACTGACAACAATATTCCCTTTCAAACGCAAGGAAATACCCAGCAGTTGCAAGAATTTGACAAAATTTTTATACAATTAAGAAAAAATCAGCATCAGTTGATTCTAGGAGATTATGAGATAAAACGTCCTAAGAGTTATTTTATGAACTTCTACAAAAAGCTGCAAGGCATCCAATATAGTAACACCTTATCTGGTGACAAGTTTAATGAATGGAACAATAGTTTGAGTACTGCCATTGCAAGAGGACGTTATACCCGTATGAGTTTTCAAGGAGAAGAGGGCAATCAAGGACCGTACAAGCTCATTGGAGCCGATGGAGAAACCTTTATCATCATTCTTTCGGGTAGTGAAAGAGTCTATATTGATGGCAATTTATTGACTAGAGGAGCCAACCAAGATTATGTCATCGACTACAACTTAGGTGAGGTATATTTCACTCCCAATCAATTAATTACCAAAGATAAACGCATCGTCATTGAGTTTGAATATTCCCAACGATATTTTTTGCGTTCACTCATCCACTCTCAATCCAATTATACCACCGATAAATTACAAGTCAACCTCAACGTTTATAGTGAACAAGATGCTAAAAATCAAGCAGGTTTACAGGAACTAAGTAGCGACCAAAAGCAGTTTTTAGGGACCATTGGCGATCAAGTAGAAAGTGCTTTGCAAAGAAGCGTCGTCCCCACTGAATACGTGCCTGACCGCATTTTATATCGAAAAATCGACACGCTTTTAAATGGACAACCCGACTCCATTTTTGTCTATTCGACCAATCCAGAACAAGACTTATACATTTTGACCTTCTCCAACGTAGGCTTAGGTAATGGCAATTATCAACTTGCTCAAACTACTGCGAATGGACGGGTTTATGAGTGGGTTTCTCCCGACCCCAACACAGGACAACCACAAGGAAATTTTGAACCCATCATTCAACTCATCGCCCCACAAACCAAGCAATTAGCAACCTTAGGTATCGACTACCAATTGGCCAAAAACACCAGTATTCAAACCGAAGTCGCCATGAGCAATTTAGATGTCAATACTTTCTCGGATATTGGAGATTTTAATGATAAAGGTGTTGCTTGGACATTCGGTTTCAAAGACCAACGCTCTCTCAACAAAACAAAAAAATGGCAACTTACCACCAACGGACAATATGAGTGGGTCCAAAGTCGCTTTGAATTTTTGGAAGCCTATCGCCCTGTTGAATTTGCCAGAGATTGGAATGTGACCAACCCTAGTCAAGGTCAAACCCAAGAACGATTTGATGAACATTTGGGCAATATTCAATTCATTTTAGATAGAGAAAAATGGGCAAAATTGAGCTATGGATTAAGTCTTTTCAATCAACAAGACAACTATCAAGGTCTCAAACACCAAGCAGAAGTTTTTATCAACAAAAATGACTACAAAGTTTTACTCCATTTCAATCTCTTAAACAGCGAATCAACTCTAAATACGACTCGCTTTTTCCGTCCTAAGTTAGAAGTCTCCAAAAAGTTTACACAACTCAATGATTGGAGCATCGGCATCAAATCATTCCAAGAAGACAATCGAATCACGCCTACTGATTCCAGCAATTTGAGTTCCAACAGCTTCCTATTTACCGAAACTCTCTACTATATCCAAAGTCCTCAAAAACCCAATCGTGTCCGACTCTCATACATACAGCGTTTAGACCACAAGCCACAAGGCGACAACTTTAAAAAGGCAACCATTGGTGACAATATCAAAATCGAAGGAGCTTTATCCAAAAATCCTCGCAACCAACTCTTTTGGAACTTAACCTATCGCAATCTTCGAGTGGATACGACCATCGAAAAAACCATCCAATCAGAAAAAACGCTTTTGGGTCAATGGACTTATAATTTTGCACTCAAAAACGGTTTGATTCGTTCTTCCACCGACTATCAAATTGGCTCTGGACAACAACAAAAAGTCGAGTATCTTTATACACCTGTTACTGCACAATTGGGCGATTTTATATGGATCGACCACAATGAAAATGGCTTACAAGAAAACAACGAATTTGAAATCGCTACCGACAACAACTTAGAAGATTCCATTCGCTTTGTCCGCATTATTATTCCCACCAACGATTTCCAACGCACCAATAAAATCCAACTCAACCAAACATTGAGTCTTTCACCCAAAGCCATTTGGTTCGATAAAAAGGGATGGAAAAAAGCCATCAGTAAGTTTTCAACCCAATCCTCTTTTCAAATCAACCGTCAATATATCGGCGGTAGTCAATGGGAACAATACAATCCTTTTTACCAAAGTGATTCTAGTTTAGTCAGCGCAAACAATGCCGTTCGCAACATCATTTTTTTCAACAAAGGAAATGCCAAATTCAACGCAGATTTTTTCAACAATCAATTTAAAACAACTACACTTTTAAGCAATGGAACCGATGGCACTCGTAAGCGAGAAAATGGTTTAAGAAATCGTTATGGTTTCAACTCCACTTGGAATATTCAAGCCGAGATTTTAGAAGGTTTTCAAGAAAATAAATCGGAAGCATTTACAGATCGAGACTACTACATTTACTACTGGCAAGTTCGCCCCAAAGTCACCTATCAAAAAGGCATTCAATTTCGAGCTTCTTTAGAATATTTAGAAAAACACAGCCTTAATCAACTCACAGAAATGCCCGATCAACCTGCGATCCAACGCAATTTGACGGCTTCTACTCGTTGGAGTATTTTGGATAAAAACACCCTAAACGCACAGCTTTCTTTCATCCACATTATTTTTGAAGATGAAGAAGGTCTCCCCTACCCGACCAATACGCCAGCCGCTTTTCAGATATTACAAGGACTTAGAACAGGACAAAATTTTCGTTGGAAATTGACTTATGAGACCCGCTTTCGCAATGGCATTATGTTGAATATCACTTACGATGGAAAGAAGAGTGAAGATAGACCTGTTAGTCATGTTGGACAAGTGCAATTGAGGGCGATTTTCTAAAATCTTCAAAGTCTTTTTTATTAGGAGAGAACAGTCCATCTTTCATCGCAACAGAAAGTCCTGCTATCCGTTCTTATCACCAAAAGCTTTGCATTCTACCGCAAGTCTTTTCGACTTGTGGTCTAAAGCCCACGTTGGTGATACCACTACTAT
>JAHDBB010000158.1 GCA_020630635.1 Chitinophagales bacterium | reverse complement strand
TCACCAGTCACCAGTCACCAGTCACCAGTCACCAAACTAATCCTTCTTTTTCTTTTTACGCTTTCTCAATTTTTTAGCATAACTCAAATGCACAATATGAGAAGATAACGGCGCACGTCTATTCACTTCTTGTTGAAACACATAACGAAACTTCACACGATTTCGCTTATTAATTTCATAGCTCAATCCTGTATAAAGACGATATTTCCTCAACTCTCTTTCCTCAAGTCTATAAAATAGTTCTCCACCAACAAATGGCACCCAGTCATGCTTTTTCTTTCGCTGATACTCCAATGTCGCTTTCCAACGCACTGTTTGACTTCCATATAAGAAAAAATCAGAACGATCATTATCGTATTGATATTGCAAACGACTACTCCAATTCAAAGGCTTAACTCGATCCCCTGCTATCAAATAGACGGCCAAACGCTGACTATTATTGGTCTCTATATCCTTAAAAACATAACGATACTGCCCACCGATTTTAAAAAACTTATTCAATTTTCTAGTGGGTTCTAAAGCGACATACAACTGTTTAAAGGTTCCCGAATTTTGGTTAAAACGCAAGTTCACCATACCTTCCAAAGTCCATTTTTTAGTCACTTTTTTGGAGAGACTACCATGCCACCAAGTTTCCACATCATGATAATGTTGTGCCTGCAAGCCCACAGATAAAAAGACCAATAAGCCCAAAATTACATTTCGCCTTACCTTATTCATAAATTCTAATTTGCCTTATTTTTGTTTTTACTTAACGTGGAATTTTGGATTAATAAAACTCTAAATAATTGATTTATAGACTTTTATAATTCGACAATCAAATCAGAGCCGAAAAAGAAGCGTTGGCATGCTAAACTTCGGGGTGGCGGGGCGTTGGCTTTGCGCCAAGAACCATAAGTTTAGCGAGATTTTTGCTTCATTTTTATCGACTGAAAAATGAAGGCCCGTCTGGCGAAGACAAGGAAACGAACAGTCAAAACACACAGAAAACGGTTTACAAAGTACTTCACAAAAAATACCGTTTTAAACCAAAATTTATGTTTACTCAAGAGCTTTTTAGAGGAGAGAACGGTTATTACTCTTTCATCGTCACAGGTCTCCCCGCTATCCGTTCTTATCACTGCCAAGCTCTACCGCAAGTCTTTTTGACTTGTGGGCTTAGCTTCAAGCAGTGATACCACTACTATCGGGTCTAGTTGGATTGGGGAAAGGACTTCTTAGTAGCTGGAAAAGTGACGTAAAGGGACGAACTGTTCATTTTTTACATGTTGGGACGAAGGGACATTGTGTCATAAAACGAAATAATTTGTCATTGATAAAAAAATAACGTCCCCTCGTCCCCAAAGCACGAAATGAACCACAAACGTCCCATCCGTCCCTTACTCAAAAAAACGTTAAGACCATGCAAAATAGCCCCGATAGAAGTGGTATGCGTGTAGAAGCGTTGGCTACCCAAAATCTAGCCACGCGCATAAGAACGGATAGCGGGACTTTCCAATACGACGAAGTACTCAACCCTTCGCTCCTAGCCAAAAAAAGAATAGGATTATAAGATTTTTTCAAGATTGATAAGATTTCAAGTACTGAACCGAAACGTCCCTTCGTCCCAAAAGCACGAACAAAACCACAACGCCCCTTCGTCCCAACATGTAAAAAATGAACCACAACTATCAACTAAGAATACTTACTCAACTCCGCCTTTCTAGCCGATTCTGTCAGGAGATTATCATCCGTCGGTTCATAATTAATCGTCAAACGAGCCGTATCATTCAAAAAATTGATGCGATCTATTTCGACATTGGTGATCTTCAATCCCGTCCTTTCTTTCAAGTCTTCCAACAACTTCGCCCGATTTTCAGGTTTAATATTATCAATCTTTTCATAAGTAATGACCTGTACCGCTCCTTTATATTTAAACCAAACGGTCTCTAAGTAATAAATCAGTCCAACGATGGTGAAATTGGTAAAAAACAACTCCGCATAACTCACTTTTTTGGTACTCAATGCATTGACAACCGCAAGGATAATCACCGCAAATAAATACGTCATCTCCTTGACAGGCAAGGTATTGGTCCGATAACGTAAAAGCGAAAACAACGCAAAAACCCCAAAAGCAAAACCTATTTCAAGTTTTACCCCATTGAGCAAGTAACAAATAAAAAAGACGAGTACGTTAAATATCACAAAGGTAAAAAGATAGTCTTTGTCTCGCCTTACAGGATAGTAAATGTAGCGAGCCACCAAAATGACCATCGCAAAATCAAATATAAAGCGCAATAAAAGATTGAAAAAATCTTCGACATCTAACAGTTTTATATCAAAAAGTCTGATTTGCTCAAAAATGTCAAACAAACCTGAACTTGCTGGATCTGGCATAGCTTATCTTGTTTTTTATAAATTTAAGGTAGATAAAAATTAAAATATCACTTCTACAATGTTAGCAACTCCTCATCAAACGTCATCGCCTGTATTTTTTGAACCGTCCGCAACTTGGGCTTAAAACGATTGTACTTCAAATCATCATAACAACTCAAAATCCCCAAACAGTATTTGCTTACTTTATAAGGTAAAATCCCATGTTCTTTTAGACATTTCGTCAAAGGAGAACGACGATCTGCTTTTTCTTGCTTCAACTCCGCAATAACCAATTGCTCATACTCAACCTCTTTCCCATTTGCAACGTAATTGAGTCCCAAATCAATGGTCGCTCTTTCCTTATAATTTTTCTCGGCCAAAGTCAAACGAGCAAAGTTTATATCTATGGAGTGAAAGTATTTTGTCTCATCTATAGAAGAAGCTTTATGAATCAGTCCGATAGCTTCTTCATCCAAATACGACCAAATATCTTGCGTTCGCACCCGCTTTTTAATGGTTCTACCTTTATTATTTTTAAATTTGATTTCAAAAAAACTTAATCCCGAATCTACATATTTTCGATAGCGCATCTTATAGCGATTCTTTCGATCATTGTGATGTAATTCGTACAAAAACAAGTCGGGCGTATCAAAATAGATAGAAGCATACTCATTGAGTCTTACGCCTTTGATATCCAAAATATAATAAGACTTACTCAATTTTTTCAATATGCTTGGCAGCAAATGAACATTGAAAATAAACTTGGTATCAACCCGATTCAATAGCTTGACTCGATCTAGTTCTTTCAAACCGATTCCCTCAAACTGTTGCAGTTTTTCTCGAATTAAATCTTTATATTGTATAAATTCTGTGGACAACATTACTTTTCATCAAAAATTAAAAAAATGCAAACAAAGTTAATTCATTCTTATTGTATTATTGGGCTTCTCCTCATCTTATTTTCCTGCAATACAGCTTCTACTTCTCAGACCGCTAGCTTTCAAAACATCAAGGTGGAAAAGTTGGCAGATATGTCTGCTTCTCAAAACGCTGTTCTTTTAGATGTTAGAACACCCGAAGAGGTGGCAGCAGGTAAAATTGACAATGCCCAACATCTTGATTTTTATGCAGATTCTTTTCAAGAAGACTTAAAAAAACTAAATAAAAACCAAGCATACATTGTGTATTGTAAAAGTGGAGGACGAAGTGCTAAAACAGCCAAAATGATGCAGGATTTAGGGTTCAAAGAAGTCTATAACCTTGAAGGGGGCTACACTGCTTGGAACAAACAACGTTAAGGTGTTTTGCTTCGCTCTCAAAATTACAACACTAAAACGAGAACCTTTTTGTTTTCTTTTACAAAGACCAAGAGGTTCCTGTTTCACCTAATACAGCTAAGTAAAAGATGCTTTTAGTTAAAAAACTGATTTACAGTAAATTAAAATTCTAACAACATTTTGTTAAAAACATAAATTCTTAAAATTGTCTTTCAAGTTCCTACATTATTTGGAAAAATCAAACAAAAAAAAGCCTCTGCAATTAGAATCACAGAGGCTTTTTATACTAAATTGAGCAACGACTCAATTTACATATTTGACTAAAATTATTATTTGCATTTTCTTCCAGCATCAGGACCATTTGGTCGAGCCATATCATAACCATCATCGCAGCATTTAAAGTCAACTCTTCTATTCAATGCTTGTTCAGCACCGATTCCTTTCTTCTTACCACCGAATCCACCGCCGCCACCATAAATGGCTCCTTGCTGAATCTGAACTTTCAACTGATTAGGATTTACTCCAAATTCAGTCACTAAAATATTTTTAACTTCGTTGGCACGTTTCCAAGCCAATACTTCATTGTATGCACCTGTACCATCTACATTACCCACTACACATAAGCTTACTTTTGAATTTTTAGAATCATTCAAGTAGTTAGCAACTGTCTGTAATTGTGGTCTAAAGTTATCATTAACCCCATAACAGTTCTCTTTGAAAAGAATGTTTGGTAACATAGAGTCATCACAAGGACCTGGCTCAAGAGCTTCGATTCTATCTCTCAACTCATCACAACAGTTTTCTTCTAAAGCCTCACCACAATCGTTGATTTTATCAATCAAGTGCTTAGGAGTCAATGGCTGACAATCATCACAATCTAAGATGCCGTCACCATCTGTATCCAACATAACACCACGAGTATTTACTGGACAATCTTTTCTTGAATCTGCTTCATCATCAAACATATCAGGTACGCCATCACCATCGCTATCCGTCAAATCTGGAATAGGAGGTAAATCATCACAACATGGTGCATTATCCAACTCATCATAAGAATAATCTAATGGATTCATCCACCAAAGTGGTTCAACTGTATTCTTACCACCTAAGTTGATATTTAAGCTAGCATTGGTAAATACATAAGTATCATAATCACGAGACAATGCGCCCCATTCTGTCCAACGATCACCATCTAATAAGTCATCATTGGTATAAGTTACTTTTGATTCTAAACCAATATTGATTCTTCTAGATACTTTGATAGCCGTTCCAAGACCTACGTGAGCAGTTGGACGATAGTTCCAGACGTGGTTACCATCTCTGGTAGAACCAAAAATCCAGTAATCATCAAAGTGTGCTTCTGCTTGAGACTCATAAGTTCCATCTCTACCATCTCTCAACTCATCTCTTATAGATCTGCTATTTTCTTCTTGAAAGTACCCATCAATGCCATTATACAAATCTGTATATTCGTTTCCATCTCCATCTAACTGGTCCATTGTGGTATTGTAAATCAATCCACCAAGACCGAATATACCATACCAAGCAAAAAGATTTCTTCTTTTGTGGAACTTGATATTATTAAGGTTAACCACCCCTGATAAAGTAAGTTCGTTGATTCTTATTTTATAGTTGTGATAGACACTACCATTATAGTTAGGTGTAATCGTCGTACCTCCAAATTCAGAATTGAACTCATCATAAGCACGATTCCCATTAAGGGCAGGATTATAGGTATCTTCGACAGGTCGAGTTTTGGCTTGCCAATCTTCTCCAAAAGAAGTTCCTGTCATAAAACTTCCTCTTACAGAGAAAAGGTATCCAAAAGACTTACGAAGATGCCCTCCAATACCAAATCCAGGCACTAATCCTCTGGCTTTCACATCACCACTAACGTGTAATGCACCAAGATCAATACCTAATTCCCACTGACTTTTGGGCGGAGCTGGATGAGTGTACTTTCTTTCAATAAAAGCATCCTGTTGGTCTTTTTTCTTAGGTCGAACATAATCAATGTACTCCCGATCTCTAACACTTGGATAAGGATACTCATCATGTCTTTTTATATTAAAACCATCATCTCCGTCACCTGCCCCGTCATCCGAGACAGCCTCATCTACTTCTTGACCGGCTTTTTTGGCTTCTTTCTCTGCTTTCTTTGCTGCTTTTTTGGCTTCTTTGGCAGCTTTTTTAGCTGCTTTGTCTGCATCTGCATCTTGTGCAAATACAGTAATGCCACCAATTAGAAAGAAAATCAGAGAGATAAGCAAAAATCTGCTCTTTAACATAAGTGTCAGTTTTTTTTATTAATAATTTTAGTCAATTTTAATCTCTAAACAATAGACATACTATTCTGGAATGTAAATATAGTCAGCTAATCCTGTTTATTCAAAACAATAGCTGTCTTTTTTTAGCATGTATTAACAAAATAGCTGTTTTTTACCTAAATTCAACATTAAATTTGGTAAAAAATAACATTTTTTCATAAACAAAATCCGTAAGACCCTTATAGAGAAGCTATTTTGTTGACTCTATTAATAAGTTTTTTTCAAAGAAAATAGTAAAAAATTAAGTTTTCAACTAAACAGTTTTCATTTTTTAAGGTCTCTAAAAATAAAATTGCTTTATTTGTGCCACAAAATTACAGATTAGTTAGCACAACTCTAGCTTTTTTTCTAATATTCGTACATTTTTTAATCATCAACTAAATTATCACTAATGAAAAAATTAGTTTTTTGTATAATTTTGGGCTGTTTTGCTTTTGTATTTGGCTGTAAACAAGCTGGAAATACAGAAGTCAATAGCCTTGTACCTGCACAGGTCAATGCCATGGTTGCCAATAAAGTGGATTCTGTTAAGTCTGCTATGCAATCTACCATTGATTCTATGCAAAAAGCACACCAAAATGAAATCCGTAATATGGAAATGGAGGTTGCAGCAGCTAAAAACAGTAATCAATCTGTCAAAGGTGGCGGATCTAAAGGAGGATCTTCCAAAGGTAGTTCTTCTAATACCAAAGGTGGCTCTAAAGCCAATAACAACGCCTCTTCTGGGAAAAAAGATGGCAAAGTCGATGTAAGACGTAACCAAACCAATACTTCTAATTCACCCAAAAAGAAAATTGATGTAAGAAGAGGACGAGGTGGAAATTAATAAAACGCCCTCAAAATCAAGCATTTAAACATTTGACCTCAATAAAAAATCAAGCTCAATTCTTTACGGAATTGGGCTTTTTTTATTCTCCTACATCCCCTTTTAGAAAGGAAATGTGTTATTCTCTTTCCACGACTAAAAAGTAGTTTTTTATGGTTCTTTGAAAATTTTTGTGGAAAAAAACTCTACCAACTTTGTTTATATCATAAATTATTGAAAATAAACCTTGTAGGAACAGATTGCATCTGTTCTCACGTCTGAACCACAAAAATTTTCACAGAACCTTTTTTATTACCCAGACCCAAAAGCACGAACTGTGTCTCCCACTAGCGAGAGAATCAAAGAGGATAGATTCAAAAATGAACTGTTTAACCTTCTTTTCTATGATGGAAAAGGAATACATATCCATAACACTTTCTATGGGTAAATTTGAGTTTTAGGAGCGAAGGGTTTAGTGCTTCGTCGTATTGGCAAGTCCCGCTATCCGTTCTTATCGCCAAGCTACTCAACCCCCTTTTGCCTACACACTTTGGCGATACCACTTCTATCGGGGCTAGATCGTTGAGGTCTCAACCTATAGTCCCTTAAAACAGAGTGTAACTTGACAACTTTAGAAAACGAGACCTTCTCAATAACAAATCAACCCACAAAAAAAGGAGCAAGTAATTACTTGCTCCTTTCCAATCTTTGGTTTTTTTATTTTACTGCTTTGTCAAAACAGCATCACAAATCTCAATAGTTCCACTTTCAAAGCGATAACGGATAGATAAGAGAACATCTCCAGTTAACTCCCCTACACTATAGGTACCGTCTGTCAAACCTTCATAAGTAACCTCTCCATCTCCTCCTGCTGGTGTTTGTTGTGGAATGGTAAAAGTATTGCCGTCAACAACTGCATAGACAGTATGATCAAAACCTGCAAAATTGACCAAATTGATTTTGTCTGCATCTGTTGGATGCGCTTCTACTGTTACAGTACCGACTACATACTCTTCGTCTGGATTAGATTCACAATTTTGATCTACTTGATTATAGACCCCTAAATATTGTGTAATAGTAGGCACACATTCCTCTCCAATCAATTCATATCCTTCATCACAGAAGCATTCACCATCAATACAAGAAGCATTGTCCACACAATCTATTTCAGCACAAGCATCATTTGAGTCACAGTTTTCACCGTACCATCCTTCATCACATTCACAAGCTCCCGTATTGGGATCACAACTTGCATTTTCAGGACAAACAGTAGCATTGATTTCACAAGAATCTACTCTGTTACAAATACCACCCAGTCCATCATTGTACCATCCAAATTCACAAATACAATCTCCTGTTGCTTCGTCACAACCCAATACATTGGCTAAACCGTCACAAGAACCATCGCATTGTTCATCTGGATTACAAGAATTGAAAAATGCCAAACATGCTATAAAGAGTATGGCAGTTAGAAAGAAATTTGATTTTTTGAAAGACATCATTTGTTATATATTTTTTATTTTAGAATAGCAAAGGTACAATTTTTTTGATTTGTAGAATAAAACCACTTAGACTTTATATATAGTGGATTGTTTAAAACTATGTAGGTAATTACTTTGGTCTTTGCCACAGGTTCAGACCGTTATAAAATAGCCCCGAATGAATTAAAATTCTAAAATTAAAATCCTAAATTCTAAGCGGTTCTGTTTGTGAAGTGTTGTGTCCCTTCAAAAATAGCCCCGATAGTAGTGGTATTCGTGTCGCAGCGTTGGCTTCATAAAACCTAGCCACACGAATAAGAACGGATAGCGGGACTTTCTGTTACGATGAAAGACAAACCATTCGCTCCTAATCAAAAAATAGATTGACCTATATAATAGTACCTTTGGGATTTAATAGCTTGACGAGAAAGAGATGAAAAAAGTTGCTTGGTAGAGGTCAAAAAACATGAGGTGAAAGGTTACAAAGTTACAGCTTTTTTGAAAAACCACCTACTTTATTTATAAGGATCGCTAGCCAAAAGACAGAGGTTATATGAAAAAAAAATAACTGTTACTTAATACCTCAAAATTATGGTACTTTTGCACTTTATTTTTCTAATCAAACAAAAATCATATTATAATGACATCAAGTATTCCACAAGTGGATCTACGAGATTTTGTATCAGGTGATGCTGAAAAACGACAGGCTTTTGTCAAAAAATTAGGCGATGCTTTTGAAGATGTTGGATTTGTAGCCGTAACAGGCCATGGTATTGAAGACAATTTGATTGCTCAATTGTACAATCAGATTGAAACTTTCTTTTCGATGCCAGTAGAAAAAAAGAGAGCATTGGAAGTGCCTGATTTGGCAGGACAACGAGGTTATACCTCATTTGGAAAAGAACACGCCAAGCAATCTCAAGCTGCTGACTTGAAAGAATTTTTCCAATTTGGACAAACAGTTGAAGACAATGACCCTGACTGTGATTTTTACCCCTCCAATGTTACAGTAGAAGAACCCAATGAGTTTAATCCTACCATGTTAAAGGCTTATCGGGCTTTTGAAAAAGCAGGAAATGCCTTATTGGAAGCCATTGCTATTCATTTGGGATTGGAAGAAAACTACTTTGCCCAATATACACACAATGGCAATAGCATTTTGAGAGCCATCCATTATCCACCCATTACTGAAGAACCCGAAAATGCCATTCGTGCAGAACAACACGAAGACATTAATTTGATTACTTTATTGGTCGGTGCTTCTGCGGAAGGATTGGAATTGCTCAATAAAAAAGAGGAATGGGTTGCAATTACCACACAACCAGGAGAAATCGTGGTCAATGTGGGCGATATGTTACAACGATTGACCAACAATCAACTTCGTTCTACAACTCACCGAGTCGTGAATCCACCTCGTGAAAAATGGGGATCGCCCAGATACTCGATTCCTTTCTTTTTGCATCCTAAAGCAACCATGAAATTGGACTGTTTAGATTCTTGTATAACCGAGCAAGCTCCTTTGGCTTATGAACCCATCACTGCAGGAGATTATTTGAATGAAAGATTGAGAGAAATTGGGTTGAAAAAGTAACTCTTTAATATAGATATATAAAAATATAAAAGCCAATTGCAAACTATATGCAATTGGCTTTTCTTTGTTTAAATAAAAAAAAGGCCCACTTTAAGATTATGGGCCTAAGAATGAAAAGAATGCTGGGGTACACTTTGACTTAAAATCAAAGTGAAGTATAAAGTTACAATTTTAAGAACAAACATGATAATAAAACTGTACTATTTTCCGATAAAAGTTACTACGTTTTAAAAAATCTACCCAATTGTAATTTTATTTTGTAAAAGTCTATCCCATATATTTCTGAGCTTCCTGTTTGAGATAATGAATCGCTCGTCCATTGGGCATGCTGACCTCATTGTCTTTAAAATATTCGATAATCAAATTGGCCAAATCTCGCCCACTTGCTTCATTGGGCAATTGTTTACCCAAGGTATTGATAATTCCAATCAATTCCTCAATGGTCGAACGAACAACCGCCCATGCTTCAGAAGAGATATATAACTGTTGGGTTAAATTGTAGTCCAATTCTTGGCGAATGGCTGTGATCAAAACCAATTGATATTCTGGGACGGTCAAATCTTCGCTACTAAATCGAGATAGTAACTTGAATGGCGAGGTGCGTTCCATCAATAAAATGAGCCGCTCATAGGCTTGAAAACGAACAGGCAAGGTGGCATTTTGAGCTTTCATAGCAATGTCTAATCGTTTTTGGTCTCGTTCATTTTCAAAAAATGCTTTGAGCATCAGATAGGCCATTGTCAAAACCAAAACGGCTGGCACTACGATTTGTATAATTCCGATAAAACTTGAGTATTCCATTGAGTATCTTAAATAACTTTGTGCAAAATTAACCGTTAATATTTTATATCTTTATATCTTGTTGAGAAAAAAATAAATAATGAACGTTGTTTAGGTTATTTTTGTTGTTTTAGGAGTCTTTAGATTAAAGAAAGCTCAATAACAAGAAATACTGTATATTTGTTAATATGAAAAAGGATTTTATGAATACAAAGGTCGAATGCCCCATCAAACTAACAGAAGGTGCCATCAAAGAGGTCAAACAGTTAGTGTATGAAAAAGAAATTCCAAACACACATGGTCTACGAATTGGCGTAGAAGGTGGCGGTTGTTCAGGACTTTCTTACATTTTAGGTTTTGATGAAAAAAAGGAAATGGACGATGAATTCGAGGTAGAAGGCATCCGCATTTTAATGAACAAAGCGCATGGCATGTATTTAGTTGGCATGGAAGTCGATTTTTTACAAGGTCTCAACAATCGTGGATTTATCTTTAACAATCCCAATGCGTCTTCGACTTGTGGCTGCGGTTCCTCTTTCTCTGCCGAATAGATTGTGATTAGCGACAAGTTGATTGTGACTAGTGGTCTTCTTTTTTTTATGAGGAGCGCACTTTAAAGGCTTCGTCG
>JAHDBB010000730.1 GCA_020630635.1 Chitinophagales bacterium | reverse complement strand
TAAAACTTCTATTTTTGTACCCGAAATCAAAAAAAGCGAATGGCAGAATTTCAACATACTCTCAAAAAAGCGATCAAAATATCTGGGGTTGGTCTACACACAGGACTCCCTGTCAATATCTCCATAGAACCCGCCTATCCCAATCATGGCATCAAATTTCAACGAATAGATTTAGAAGGAGAACCCATCATAAAAGCGGATGTAAACAATGTTTGTAATACCGAACGTTGTACTGTTTTGGAAGAAAAAAATGCAAAAGTACATACAGGTGAACACTTATTAGCTGCTTTGACGGGTTGTGGAGTTGATAATGTTTTGATAAAGATAGACAATGTTGAAGTTCCTATCTTGGATGGCAGTTCCATTGAATTTGTAGAGGCAATACAAAATACTGGCGTGGAACAACAAGAGGCTGAAAGGATTTACTTCCCTTTAAATGAGGTGGTACGTTTTTATGATGAAGAAAAAAAAGTGGAAATGGTAGCCGTTCCAGCCGATAGTTATCAATTTGCAACCGCCATCGACTTTGATTCCAGCGTCTTAAATACCCAACATGCCGAATTAAACGACTTAAATCTTTTTGCTTCGGAGATTGCTTCTGCTCGTACTTTTTGCTTTTTGCACGAAGTAGAAGCCTTAGTCGATAACAACCTTATCAAAGGGGGAAGCCTCGACAATGCCATTGTATTTGCCGAACGTCCTTTGCAGACTCAACAACAAAAGCGATTGGCAGACTTTTTTGCGATGCCCAATATCCAAGTCGAAGAAGGGATTTTGAATAATGTGGTTTTGCGTTATCCCAATGAACCAGCTCGTCATAAGCTGCTGGATGTAGTCGGAGATATGACGCTTTTGGGGATGCGACTCAACGCCAAAATATTTGCGACTCGTCCTGGACATGCGACCAATGTTGCCTTTGTCAAACAGCTCAAAGCACACATCCAAAAGAACAAACACCTTCTAAAAATCCCTCAATTCGATATTTATAAGGAGCCTGTTTATGATATAAAAGGGATTATTGCTAATTTACCGCATCGTTATCCCTTTTTGATGGTGGATAAGATCATTGAAATGGATGAAAAAAGTGTCGTAGGTATCAAAATGGTAACGATCAATGAGCCTTTTTTTGTAGGACACTTTCCCGGTGAACCTGTCATGCCTGGTGTTTTGCAACTAGAAGCCATCGCTCAAACAGGGGGAATTTTGGTCTTAAATACGGTTCCTGACCCTGAAAATTACCTGACTTATCTTTTGAAAATTGATAAGGTAAAGTTTCGTCAAATTGTGCGTCCAGGTGATGTATTAATCTTTCAATTGGAGTTGATAAGTCCGATTAGAAGGGGACTTTGTGAGATGCGAGGTCGGGCATATGTGGGCAATAAATTGGTCACTGAAGCTGAAATGACGGCTCAAATAGTGAAAAGAAAGTAAAGAAACGTTTTGCGGTTCTTTTCGTTCTCTTAGGGACGATGGGTGTTTTTCGGTTCTTTCGTGATTTCTTGTCACCAATACACAAATTTGATTTTTAATCTTACTCAATATTTTGTTTTATTGAAAGGCAAGCGTCCCCTAATGTCACATCGTCACTGTTCGCCCCTTATTCTGTCACTAAGAAGTACTGAACTTAGCCAACTAGACCCGAATAGATTAAATTCTAAATATCAAATTTCTAAATTTTAAAAGTGCAGTAACTATCAGTTCTGTCCTGTATAAACTAGACCCGATAGAAGTGGTATCACCAACAGGATTGGGCAAAAGGGTTAGGGAGGCTTGGTGATAAGAACGGATAG